>CANMPU010000063.1 GCA_947499755.1 Betaproteobacteria bacterium
TGCGCGCGCGGATAAATCCGCCGTCCTTTCCGGTCAAGCCCACCGCACGCCCACCCTGCTGGTTGATCAAATTAACAATTTCCTTATTGACCAATCCACCTAAGACCATTTCCACGACATCCATCGTCTCACGATCGGTGACGCGCATGCCTTGAATAAATTCGCTTTGTTTACCGACGCGCTTCAGTAATTCATTGATGTGGGGCCCGCCGCCATGAACCACTACAGGATTCATACCAACAAGTTTCAACAAAACCACGTCTCGCGCAAACCCTTGCTTCAACGCATCCTCCGTCATGGCGTTGCCGCCGTATTTAATGACTATGGTCTTTCCATGGAATTGTTGAATATAGGGGAGCGCCTCCGCAAGATCCTGGGCTTTTTGCTTTGCGCTAGTCGATGTTAATGCCATGATAGAATCTGCACATGATCTTGGTATATAGATGTGGTGTATTCTACAACCTTCATCCCTATTCGCCCAAGCCCATCTTAAAATTGCCCTTACTTCTCAACCAACATCACGGAGCAAAACGAGTGGGCGCTCAGCAGAAAGTTATTGCTGCTTTATACTAACATTACGTCATTAACGAATGTTGATCGATTCCCACATTACGCTTAGTTTTTATAGCTATAATAATTTCCTTTTTCGTCTATGAAATTACTGCTACTAGTCATCCTATTATTGTTTGCAGGTAATGGTTTTGCCGACCAATCACCGCCAGCGCTATCCTTAGCCGCCAATTCATACGTACTGTATGACTTTGCAAGCAACCAAGTTATTGTCAGCCGCAAATCCAGCGAGCGCATTGAGCCTGCGTCGCTAACTAAGTTAATGACCGCCTATATCACCTTCGCCGCCGTCAAATCAAAGAAATTAGCTTTGGGGCAAACGCTACCAATATCGGAGGCTGCGTGGCGCGCGGAAGGTTCACGTATGTTTCTCGATCCGAGGAAACGTGCCATCGTGGACGACTTGATTAAAGGCATGATCGTGCAGTCGGGCAATGATGCCAGCATCACCCTCGCGGAAGGCATTGCCGGAAGCGAATCCGCCTTTGCCGAACTTATGAATCTTGAAGCTGCACGCCTGGGGATGAAGAATACGCATTTTGTAAACGCAACCGGGCTCCCGAATGCTAGCCATTACTCGACGGCGTATGATTTGAGTTTGATCGCGAGTGCCATCATTCGCGACTTCCCGGAAAATTATCCTTATTACTCTATTAAAGAGTTTAAATATAATAATATTACTCAACCCAACCGCAACCGCTTGTTGTGGACCGACCAATATGTAGATGGAATGAAAACTGGGTTTACCGAAAACGCTGGTTACTGCTTAATCGCTTCGGCAAAGCGCGGGACGCGCAGATTGGTTTCAGTGGTGTTAGGCGCCTCATCGGATTCAGGAAGAATAACAGAAAGCCAAAAACTGCTAAATTACGGCTTCCAGTTTTTTGATAGCATCCGCCTTTATGGAAAATCTGAATCTATTGCGAACTTGCCCGTATGGAAGGGCCACGTCGATACCGTTAGGGCAGGCTTCGCCCATGATTTTTATATCACTATTCCAAAAGGAATGGCTGCGGAGCTCAAAGCTAACTTACAGAGCGATCAACCCCTACTCGCACCAATTAGCGAAGGCCAACAGATTGCCATCATGAAACTTAGCCTGGGTAAAAAAGCGCTAGGTGAGTATCCGGTGGTTGCGTTAGCGGCGGTTCCTATTGCAAATATTTTTGGACGTACATGGGATAGCATACGATTACTTTTCAAATGACCACTGTATACCTTAATGGGAAATTTCTTCCGATAGAAAAAGCCTTTGTCCCAGTGTTGGATCGAGGTTTTATATTTGGCGATGGTGCGTACGAAGTGATACCAGTGTACTCGCGCCACCCATTTCACTTACATGAACACCTGTTGCGCCTACAAAGAAGCTTGGATAGTATCCGTCTAAAAAATCCCCACACCGTTGCAGAATGGTCCCAACTGATTAAAGAACTCCTGTCAAATTATCAAGAACAGGATTTATCCATCTATCTCCATATCACGCGCGGCGTCGCAAAACGCGACCACGCATTCCCCGAGAACGTTACGCCAACCGTGTTCATGATGTCTAGTCCGTTGCTAACCCCGTCGCAGGAATTACGCGACAGAGGCGTATCGGTAATTACCGCGCAAGACAACAGATGGTTGCGTTGCGACATTAAATCTATTGCGCTTTTGCCGAATGTTTTATTGCGTCAACTTGCTGTCGATACCGGTGCTGTTGAAACAATTCTTTTACGTGATGGCTTTCTAACGGAAGGTTCGGCAAGTAACGTATTTGTGGTGCGCAATGGCACCGTGCTTGCACCACCAAAAAATGAATTGATTCTCCCCGGTGTCACCTACGATGTGGTTATCGAACTTGCAACATCATCTAGTATACCGCTGGAAATTCGCCCGATTTCTGAGGCAGAATTTAGGGCGGCGGATGAGCTGTGGTTGACGTCTTCGACTAAGGAGGTACTCCCAATTACCCTTCTAGATAACGCCCCCGTGGGCGGTGGTCGCCCAGGAGCAATGTTCAAACGGATTTACCAGCTATACCAAGAGCATAAGAACCAGGTTATGCGTTTGGGTAATTCTTGATCGACGTCCCGTTGGAACAATCTTTAATTGAGTATCCCTGCGATTTTCCCATCAAGGTGATGGGCCTTGCCCAAGCGGGCTTCCGCAACGCCGTGATCGAAATCATTTTGCGCCACGATCGTCAATTCCAAGCCGCCTCAATAGCCGTAAAAACTAGCAAGCACGCAAAATACTTAAGTCTTACTTGCGTCGTCAAGGCATTATCTCGGGAGCAATTGGATAATATATACCAAGAATTATGCGATCATCCCCTGGTGGTGATGGTGTTATAAACTTTGGGACGTCATCCCGACCTATGGCTAAGTTAGCTTCCAATACGCCTTCCTTTATTATTCGCCATCTCGGCTTGGTCGATTACGCGACGAGTTATCAAGCGATGCAAACATTTACCAGCGCACGCCAGCCCCAGACTCCGGATGAAATATGGTTATTGCAGCATCCGCCGGTATATACCTTGGGTTTAAGTACAAAACCTGATCATCTTCCAAAGCAAGATAATGGCATTCCAGTTTTCAAGACCGATAGAGGTGGGCAAATCACCTATCATGCTCCGGGGCAGCTTACTGTTTATACCCTTCTAAACCTTGACAGATTAGGGCTCACGGTACGTGCCTTGGTTAGATGTCTGGAAGCCTCCGTGGTAGACTTACTCGGCGCATTCGATATCGTTGCGAGAGGCGACCCTAAGGCACCTGGCGTCTATGTGGGTGGCGCAAAAATCGCAGCAATTGGCTTAAGAGTTAGGCGTGGCTGCTGTTACCACGGTCTCGCGCTAAACGTCGATATGGATTTAAAGCCTTATAGCGCGATTAATCCTTGCGGTTACACTGGACTAACTATTTTACAAATGAAAGATCTTGGAATTTGCCCACCCATAGATTTCTTGGGTCAGAAGCTCGCCGAAATTTTGTCGGCCCACTTAATCGATAAAGCTAAAATCCATAGTGCCTAATCACTCAAAGCAGCAAACCGGAAAGTCTAAATTTCTGCCTACGGCGGCGATTTCTTCTGGACAGCTATTGTTGCGTAAACCGGATTGGATACGTGTAAAACTTTCGCACGGTGAGAATTTTTTCAAGATCAAAGAATCGCTGCGAGCACATAATTTGCATACGGTGTGTGAAGAAGCGTCTTGCCCGAACATCGGCGAATGTTTTAGCAAGGGCACGGCAACCTTCATGATATTGGGTGATTTGTGTACGCGGCGCTGCCCATTCTGTGATGTCGCGCATGGCAGACCATCGGCTCCCGATGTCGAGGAACCACAAAACTTAGCCGTCACCATCGCAGAGATGCGTCTTAAATACGTCGTGATCACAAGCGTGGATAGAGATGATTTACTTGACGGCGGCGCGGCGCATTTTGTGGCGTGCATCCAGGCCGTAAGAAACGCGTCTCCCCAGACAAAAATTGAAGTACTGGTCCCGGATTTCCGCGGACGACTCCAGCTTGCGCTCGACACATTAGCGATGCGACCCCCCGATGTAATGAATCACAACTTGGAGACGGTTCCACGCCTCTACCGTCAAGTACGCCCAGGCGCGGACTACCAAAATTCGCTTACCCTGCTGCAGGCTTTTGGTCAGCACTTTCCGGATATCCCGACAAAGTCTGGGCTGATGGTGGGATTGGGAGAAACCGATGCAGAAATTCTCAGAGTGATGCGCGATCTACGTCAGCACGGCGTAACCATGCTGACTCTAGGTCAATATTTACAACCCAGTAAAGACCATCTTCAGGTACAGCGCTACGTCCATCCAGCCATGTTCAGCTATTTCGAAGCCGAAGCGAAAAAAATGGGATTTGTGAACGCCGCTTGCGGGCCACTAGTACGCTCCAGTTACCACGCCGATCAACAAGCGCATGACGCTGGCGTTAGCTAGTCGGCCAAAATACCCTCTCTTACAAAAATTTACTTGGGAGCTAGCGGGTAAAACTTCCCGGCCATATACGCGAGCGCTGGCCCATCCTGAACCGCAGCATGCTCGATAAGTCCAGTCAAAATAACGTGGTCGCCGGTGTTATACATTGATCCCATCTTACATTCTAGGGCAACCAATGCATCCGGGAGTATGGGAAGACCGAGTTGTCCGGCCGTGAATTCGCCACCGGAAAATTTGTCCCCGCCTTTGGATGCGAACTTCATCGCAAGCTTCTCATGTTCCGGCCTAAGTATATTCACAGCAAACTGATCCGCGCTTGAGAACACTGCATGCGAGTCTGCTTTAAGATCCAAACACACGAGTATCATCGGGGGGCTGAGCGACAATGAGCTGAATGCACTTGCGGTAAAACCCCAACGCTTTCCGCCCTTATCGAGCGTCGTTGCAATGACGACCCCGCTAGGAAAGCGCCCCATCGACTCGCGAAAAATCTTACCGTCTATTGCCATACGACCCCCATCATTTTAATTTTATACAAAAAGGTAGCGTAGATTGTAGCAGTAGCGCGCGCACGATGCCAGCGACGTCACTCGACCACACGGCCATACATTCAACTTAACTATCGTAACGAATATATTTGAATCGAGGGTCGTCAACAGGCGTCCCTTCGAGCGCACTTCCCTCTTTGCCGGGCTGCCACTGGACCACGTCTTCAATCTTTTTCGCCAATTCAAAATCGCGATCGGAAATCCCATTCTTCGAATGGGTCATCAGCTTCACAATGACGAATCCATAGGAAACGGTGAGGTCAGGGTGATGCCAGGCAGCTTCGGCCAAATGCCCAATGGTTGCCACGACCATGAGCGTCCCTTTCCAACTTTCAGTTCTATATTTCCGCCGTATCCAGCCATTTTCAAGGTGCCAATGCGGGAGCTCCTTGGTCAACCGGGTGGTTACCTCTTCTTCCGTGTACACCTTTAGGTCTTTATCTATTGTCATGGTCTGCCTCGCGTAGTGTGGGGAAATTAAAAATATCATATAGCAAAGTGCGAAAAACCTACTCCATAACACGATGATAATCGTCTGCTAAAGCAAGTTACAATAGAAATATGGGCAAACATATTCTATTTCTCACCGGCAAACTTGCTGAAAAAAGTCTCAATAAGGTATTGGCCGGTATGCAAGCGACCGATTTTACCTATGACGTAATGCAAATCGGTATCAGCGTCGCTGGCCTCATGACATCGGACATGATTCGAAAACGCGTGACGTCCATTAGCAATGCCAATCGCATCATGGTACCCGGCCGTTGCCGTGGCGATTTGGAACCATTATCAGCGCATTATGGCGTGCCCGTTGTTAGGGGTCCAGAGGAGCTAAAAGACATTCCCCAGTTTTTTGGAAGAAATTGCGAAGCTGCTGACCTGTCGCACTACGATGTCAAAATTTTTGCGGAAATCGTCGACGCCCCCAACATGGACGCGCTTGCAATCCTTAATCAAGCAAAAGAATACCGCTTGGACGGCGCCGATGTCATCGATATTGGTTGTTTACCGAATACGCCGTTTCCACATCTGGAAGAGGTCGTCGTAGCGCTTAAAAACGAAGGCTACGTGGTAAGCGTGGACTCGGTCGATCCTGACGATCTCGTAAAGGGCGGGCGCGCAGGTGCAGATTATCTTCTCAGTCTAAAGGAAGATACTTTATGGGTAGCCGACGAAGTGCCGTCGACTCCGATACTGATACCCACACAAACTGAAGATTT
>CANMPU010000064.1 GCA_947499755.1 Betaproteobacteria bacterium
TAATAAGCGCGCGCCAAATGCTCGCTCAAGTTTCCGCAAGCCACCCGCCAAAAATTGGCAGTGTCATTCACGTTGATGATCAAACTCCGCTGCGCGTATTGATGCGCGATGGTGAGTTTTGGAAATTGAAACTAGAATGCCAGGAGACTGTGGTTGAAGTACTTGAACGTTGCGGCAAAATGCCGTTACCACCATACATTGCGCGCGATGCGCTTACAAGTGACGACGAACGTTATCAGACGATTTACGCGCGACACCTGGGCGCCATCGCGGCGCCTACGGCGGGTTTGCATTTCGATAAAGCGATTTTAAATGAGATCGATCAGCTTGGTGTTAAGCGCGCTTATGTTACTTTGCACGTGGGTGCAGGTACGTTCCAGCCGTTAAGAGTTGACGATGTCGCGCAGCACCGTATGCATAGCGAGCGCTACGAAATACCAGAAGAATCTGCCGAGATCATTCATGAGGCAAAACGCTGTGGCGGGCGCGTGATCGCTGTAGGAACGACGAGTTTGCGCGCCTTAGAAAGCGCTACGAAAAAGGGAGTTTTGCGAGAAGGAAGGGGCGAAACCCAGCTTTTTATTACGCCCGGTTTTGAATTTGGCATTGTGGAGTGCTTGCTGACGAATTTTCATTTGCCGAAATCTACGTTGTTGATGTTAGTTTCGGCATTTGCCGGCATGGAGCGTATCCGCGATGCGTATCGCCATGCCATCGCGCAGCGTTATCGCTTTTTTAGCTACGGTGACGCGATGTTCATTGCACGGGCGGGGCTACGATGAATTTTAATGTTCATCAGCAAGATGGTCTCGCGCGCACTGCGACGCTCACGCTTGCGCATGGGCAGGTCGAGACACCCGCCTTTATGCCAGTGGGAACCTACGGCACCGTGAAAGCGATGAGCCCGCTTGATCTCCAGCAAAGCGGCGCACAGATTATTCTCGGTAATGCATTTCATCTTTGGTTACGTCCTGGGCTGGACGTGATAGAGGAACATGGTGGGTTGCATCGCTTTATGGGGTGGGACGGCCCCATCTTGACGGATTCGGGTGGGTTTCAAGTATTTAGCTTGGGCGATTTACGCAAGATCACCGAAGAGGGGGTGATGTTTCGTTCACCCATCAACGGCGACGCCTGCTTTTTAAGCCCAGAGGAGTCGATGCGCATTCAGCGCGTGCTCAATTCGGATATCGCCATGGTGTTCGATGAATGCACGCGTTTTCCTGCCGACGTGGACGCCGCACGTGATTCAATGTCGCTGTCGTTACGCTGGGCGGCGCGCTCAAGACAAGCGCATGGGGATAGTAAGAACGCGCTGTTTGGTATTGTCCAAGGTGGCATGTATGAGGATTTACGTGATGCGTCTCTTGCCGGCTTATGCGCTATTGGATTTGATGGTTACGCTATCGGCGGACTTTCCGTCGGTGAGCCTAAGCAAGATATGGCACGCGTTATTGCCCACGTGGTGCCGCAATTACCACAAGACCAACCCCGCTATTTGATGGGTGTGGGGACCCCGCTGGACATCGTTAACGCGGTAGGGCAGGGCGTTGATATGTTTGATTGCGTGTTACCCACGCGTAATGCGCGTAACGGTTGGTTATTTACTCGCCACGGTGACTTGAAGATACGCAACGCAAAATATCGCCATGACCAGAGCCCCATCGATGCGTCATGCGGCTGCTATACGTGCAAGAACTTTAGCCGTGCCTATCTCCATCATTTACAACAGGTGAAGGAGATCCTGGGCGCGCAGCTCAATACCTTGCACAATCTTTATTACTATCACGAGCTGATGCGGGAGCTGCGCTTAGCGATAAAGTCCAAGCAATTTCAAGATTATGCCCAACAGCTTAGGCAGATTGCCGCCACGGCATGCTAGAATAGCCGCCGTTGTAGTCTGCAACATTATTCAATTGCGAAATTAAGAATGGAGGATGTTTGAACGTGTTTATTAACGAAGCGTGGGCACAAGCGGCAACAGCGACAGCAAAACCGGGGGGCTTTGATCTCGTGAGCTTTCTCCCCATTATCGGGATGGTGGTATTGATGTATTTTTTGCTGATACGCCCGCAGCAAAAGCGCGCCAAAGAAACCAAGGCAATGCTTGCCGCTATACAAAAAGGTGACGAGGTGGTCACTAGCGGTGGGACGCTGGGAATTATCAATAAGCTCGGGGATAATTTTATTACGCTGGAAATCGCCAAGGGCGTAGAGGTTCAAGTTCAACGGGCGGCTATTCAAACTGTACTGCCGAAAGGCACGATTAAAAAGTCCGAGTAAGCGCTAAGCGGCAATGAATCGCTATCCTTTTTGGAAATATCTCATTATTGCCATCGCGCTGGTTGTTGGCGCGCTGTACACTTTGCCGAATTTCTACGGCGAGGCGCCGGCGGTACAAATTGCGCCGGTGCGCAGTGCGCTCAAAGTCGATACGGCTCTGCTGGCGCGCGTGGAGCAAATATTAAAAACGGCAAACATTCAATCGACCGGAATTTTTCTCGATGCGACCGGGTTGAAGGTGCGCTTCGAGAGCATTGATACGCAGTACAAAGCCAAAGACGTTTTATTACATGAGTTAGGCGAGGGCTATACCGTCGCGTTTAATCTGCTTAGTAATTCTCCCCGTTGGCTCTCTAGCATGGGTGCACTCCCCATGTACCTTGGTCTGGATCTTCGTGGCGGCGTACATTTCTTGCTGCAGGTTGACATGAAAGCCGCGCTAACAAAATCACTCGAAGGTTCGACCGGCGATATCCGCCGTACCCTCCAAGAAAAGAAAATTTATTACTCAACTCTTGGGCGCGAAGGCTCTAGCGTCGTGGTTAAGTTCAGGGATCAATCCACTCTGGATAAAGCGCGAGATGAGATACGTAAACTTGGTACCGAACTCGACATTAGGGAACAGGCCGAAGACGGTGTGTTTAAGCTGACCGGAACGCTTAGCGAACAGGCACAGAAGAGAATAAAAGAATTTGCCATTCAGCAGAACGTGACCACATTACGCAATCGCGTGAATGAACTTGGCGTTGCCGAACCCATCGTGCAGATGCAAGGCGACGAACGCATCGTGGTACAACTTCCCGGCGTGCAGGATACGGGTAAGGCAAAAGAGCTCTTAGGCAGAACGGCGACTTTGGAAATGCGCATGATCGATGAAGATCATAGTACGCCTGCCGATTTGCAAGCCGCGACCCAAGGTCAGCTACCACTGAACACGGAACTCTACTACGATCGCGACGACCGACCCTATTTGGTTAAGAAAGAAGTCATCCTCACCG
Organism: Betaproteobacteria bacterium; assembly: GCA_947499755.1. Taxonomy (GTDB): domain Bacteria; phylum Pseudomonadota; class Gammaproteobacteria; order Burkholderiales; family CANMPU01; genus CANMPU01. The sequence goes on from CANMPU010000064.1 coordinate 3,282, forward strand.
GCGAACGAATTAACGACGCGCAAGCGGGGTTCGATGCGCAGAACAATGAGCCCGCCGTTCATATCCGATTGGATGGCGTCGGCGCGCGTATCTTCCAGCTCACGACACGCGATAACGTCGGCAAACGTCTTGCGATGTTGTTAGTGGAAAAAGGTAAGGCAGAGGTCGTAACTGCACCGGTGATCAAGGACGAAATCGGCGGCGGGCGCGTGCAAATTAGTGGCCACATGAACACTGGTGAGGCGCACGATGTGGCGTTGTTGTTGCGCGCGGGTGCGCTAGCTGCCCCCATGGAAATTATTGAGGAACGCACCGTCGGTCCTAGCCTAGGGGCAGAAAATATCAAAACCGGTTTTCATTCAACCTGGGTGGGATTTTCTGCGATCGCGATATTTATGACCACGTACTATCTGCTGTTTGGCGCGATATCGGTTACCGCGTTGGCGATCAACGTCGCTTTCCTCGTGGCATTATTGTCGATGTTACAAGCAACGCTGACTTTACCTGGAATGGCCGGCATCGCGCTCACGGTCGGTATGGCCATTGATGCCAACGTACTGATCAACGAGCGTATACGCGAGGAGGTGCGCAACGGCACAACACCGCACGCAGCGATCAGCTTGGGCTATGAACGCGCTTTCGGCACCATCTTAGATTCGAATATTACGACGTTTATTGCGGGCGTCGCTTTGTTTGCTTTTGGCTCCGGATCGGTACGCGGTTTTGCGGTGGTGCTGTGTCTTGGCATATTAACGTCTATGTTTAGTGCCGTGATGGTTTCGCGTGGGATCGTGAATCTTGTTTATGGCGGTAGGAAAAAAATCGAAAAGCTCTCCATTGGTTAATTACTCCTCCAAATAGAATATTAGCGCGCTATGGAATTTTTTAGAATAAAACACGATATTCCGTTCATGAGCTGGGGGAAGTACACGACCGCGATTTCCCTCATTACATTTCTCCTGGCAATTTTCTTTCTCTCGACCCGCGGGTTGCATTTCGGCGTGGATTTTACCGGCGGCACTGTGATGGAAATCGGCTACGAGCACACGGCGGACATCAATATGATACGCGCGACCTTGACCAAAGTGGGTTACCCGGACGCTGGTGTGCAAAATTTTGGCACCTCAAAAGAAGTACTCATTCGTTTACCAGTAAAGCCGAATCTCACCAGCGCGCAACTGAGCGAGACGGTGCTAAAGGCGCTGGTAGAGAAAGACAGGAACGTACAAATACGCCGCGTGGAGTTTGTCGGACCACAGGTTGGTAAGGAGCTGGTGACGAACGGCGCGTTAGGGATATTGTTCGTGTCTCTGGGAATTATCGTTTATTTGTGGATACGCTTTGAATGGCAATATGCGGTCGCGACTGTCATTGCGAATTTGCACGACGTGGTTATTATTCTGGGTTTCTTCGCATTTTTTCAGTGGGAGTTTTCATTGCCGGTTTTAGCGGCAGTACTCGCGATTTTGGGATATTCGGTAAACGAATCGGTGGTGGTGTTTGACAGGGTACGCGATAACTTTAGGAAAATGAAGAAGGCTTCCGTGAAGCAGGTGATAGACAATGCAATCACACGTACCATGTCCCGAACCATTATTACCCACGGATGCACGCAGCTCATGGTGACGTCGATGTTATTTCTAGGCGGCGAATCGTTACACTATTTCTCGTTGGCATTAACAATCGGTATTTTGTTTGGAATCTATTCTTCTATATTGGTTGCCAGCCCTATCGCTATGTGGCTCGGCGTGTCGCGCGAAAATTTCGTCAAGGCACCCAAGAAGACCGAAGCCGAAGGCACCTAATTTTCCGTGGAATTTGTCTCGTCTGTTTTTGATTTACTTTTCCATGTAGATAAATATATTCTTGCGCTCACACAGAACTATGGCGCGTGGATTTATCTAATTCTATTTGCGATTATTTTCTGTGAAACCGGTTTGGTGATTACCCCATTTTTACCCGGTGATTCCTTACTATTCATCGTGGGCACCTTAGCGGCCTCGGGGAATATCAGTATTGTTATATTAGCGCCTCTACTCATACTGGCATCGTTTAGTGGTGACAATCTAAACTATTGGTTGGGAAGATTGTTTGGCCCAAAATTATTCTCTCGCTCTGATTCGCGTTTGTTCCATCCAGAGTATTTGCAGAAGACAAATAAGTTTTACCTGAAGCACGGCGGTAAGGCGGTGATCATAGGAAGGTTTATACCGATCGTGCGTACCTTCATGCCGTTTGTGGCTGGTATCGGGCACATGCGCTATGGACGATTTATGAGTTTCAGCGCCTTCGGTAGTATTATTTGGGTAGGACTATTTCTATTACTGGGATATTATTTTGGCCGCATTCAGTTCGTACAAAATAACCTGACACTTATGATTATTTTTGTGATTGCGCTATCTTTGTTGCCTGGACTTTGGGCGATGCTACAAAAACAGAGAGCGTAGAGCATTAGATTTGTTTAGCGCGTGTTGCAGCGTTGCCTATATATGTCCACGGGGTAAGATCGAGCAGTTTTTGTTTTTCGTTTTGCGGAATAGCGAGAGTATTGATAAACGCGTGTAATGATTCTTTTCTGATGTCTGTTTTGCCCCTAGTCAATTCCTTTAGCTGCTCGTAAGAGTTTTTAATGCCGCAGCGGCGCATTACGGTTTGTACCGCTTCTGCAAGCACGTCCCAATGACGATCCAAGTCGTCGCGCACCTTTTGTGCATTAACCTGCAATTTACCTAGGCCCTGATTACAAGAGTGATAGGCGAGCAGAGCGTAACCTAGGGCAACACCAATATTACGTAGAACGGTAGAGTCGGTGAGATCGCGTTGCCAACGAGATATCGGAAGCTTTTCACTCAAGTGTCGCAACAACGCGTTGGCGAGGCCGAGATTTCCTTCCGCGTTCTCAAAATCGATCGGATTCACTTTGTGCGGCATGGTCGATGAGCCGACTTCCGATTCCTTGACCTTTT
>CANMPU010000065.1 GCA_947499755.1 Betaproteobacteria bacterium
GCACAAACAGCATATCGTCGCCTCATCGGTCATGCCGATATCATCAACTATTTTCAAGCCGCTAGCCCCTTAGAGGAAATATCTTTACTCAATATTGGCTCGCGTCCCGCGCGACGCTTTGGCGCCCGTACGCTTAAGGATTTGCGCGCCATACCCTGGGTGTTTGCGTGGGCGCAAAATAGGCACCTTATTACCGGTTGGTTTGGCGTCGGTACTGGCATCGCGACTTTTCTTCAAGTCCGTGGCAAACAGGGAGAACACCTATTGCGCCGAATGTTTGTTGATTCGCGCGTGTTTAGGCTAGTTATCGACGAGGTGGAAAAAACACTGTTCCAGGTCGATTTAACGATTGCGAAAGAATATTCTGAACTTGTCACCGACAAGCAGGTCCGACAAAATATCTTCTCCATGGTGAGGGATGAATACCGTCGAACTACAGAAACAGTGCTGCGCATAAGCGGCGATGACGCGATTGCAAAACGTTTTCCGCTGTTTAGAAATACATTGGAGCGACGCCTTCCCATGATTAACCAAATCAATCGCGAGCAAATTGAGTTATTGCGCCGCTTTCGTGACGCGCAGGGACCAGAAGAAAAAGAAAAATATCAAGCGGCACTATTGCTGTCGATCAATTGTATCGCCTCTGGATTGGGCGCCACCGGTTAGTCGCGCGTCGCCAGCTTGCTAGAAAAAGTGCAGCGTAAAACAACTCGTTTAAAATGGAGATGCTAATGGCTGATAAAGTAATCAAAACCGACAAAGAATGGGAAAAGGAGCTTACTCCTGAGCAATTCGAAGTTTGTAGAAAGAAAGGCACGGAGAGAGCATTTACCGGTGCATATTGGGATTGCAAAGATTCGGGCACCTATCGTTGTTCCTGCTGCGATAACCCGTTATTTAATTCTGCTTCGAAATTTAATTCGGGTACTGGATGGCCTAGTTTTTCAACGCCGCTGCGGCCAGACAACGTCGTGACCGAATCGGATAACACTCTATTAATGCGCCGCACAGAGGTACTTTGTAGTCGCTGTGGTGCGCATCTCGGGCATGTTTTTGATGATGGTTTAACCCCCAGCGGGCTGCGTTACTGCATCAACTCAATATCCCTCAAGCTCGACAAAGAATGAAACAGACTTTTGAACCCGTGGCAGCTTCGTTGACCGACGCATTCAAAGTAAATTTAGCAGAGTCTGAAGCGACAACGGCCCTTGACCTCGTCGAGACCGTGCGCCAGTTTCTCGATGGTTTTGAACAAATCGATATTGAATATGGCGACGATAAGAAGATCATCTACCACGACGTCACCTTAGTCGCTGATGACGCCATCGCGGCTCTCGCAGAGCTTAGCGTGTGGTCGGAAAATCTCGAACTCCAAAGCGAAAAGCATAGTTTGGATCAACTGTCTCTTGACGTTGCGCAATGGGCGATGCGCCACGGTGGAACCATACACACATTAGCGCCTATCGCGAACTGTTTCGCCCATAGAGCGAATCAAACTCAGGATTCAAATGCACTTGTCGGCTTGCTCCACGAAATGCGCGCGATTATTGAACACGCGGCCGATCCGATCAAAGCTGACACAGATGAGCTCGACCCCTTCCGTCCTTGGAAAATATTAAACTTAAATTACGCGATAGTCGCGACACGTACGCAACTGCCGGAACTAATGACTGTTCCCCCCAGCTCCACCATTCACTAGTTAGAGTAAGAAGCCACCGAGAGGTGGTTTTTTTATTAGAACTTGTAAGAAATTCCAAAATTGTAAATGGGAGCTAAATCACTAGTGAAAGTATACGGACTAATTGCTTCTTTACCGCCATTTCTTCCTCTGTAATTGTCTGAACTAAATTTACCAATATCCATAAATGTCACAGCAGCATCAATTCCAAAATTTTATTTATTTCATATTCCAAGCCTAAATCAAATTTATATGCAAAGCTAGTTTTAGTATTGTTCCATGGGGTGTTGTATCCATCACCAGCACCTTCAACAGCATCTTTGAATTCGTTCCATGACGAACCTAATCCAATACCTATATAAGGTGAGAGTCCTTTAGGTAATGACGAATTATTTATAGAGTAGTAAGCGCTTGCAAAGATAGTGTTTGAACTTAAATGAGCTCTAAATGGAACTGCATCAGCAGAATTATATACAGGCCAACTTCCAGAAGAGCCAAAGTCAGTTCCCCAAGTTGTGTTTCCGTAACTTAAGTCGTAATAACTTAAATCAAATCTCCAGGTTTCAGAAAGTCTATAACCAAGCTTTAGACCCAGTGTTGCTTTTGAGGCTGCAGTATTAACATCACCCATTTTTCCAGTAGAACAGCAAGCTGAAACATAACCAGACGCGCCAACAGTAGAATCTCCAACACTAATTTCTTTTATGGGGCTGCCGAGAATTGCCTGAATATAAAATTTGTTAAAGTCTTCAGCAAATGCTGACGCAGATAAAGTGAGTAGTGTAACTAAAACGAGTTTTCGAATTGTATTAATTTTCATGTCAATATTTTATATTGAAATGTTAGTAAAAAACTCGTGTACAGGAATGATGAGCGTTAGGCTAAAAAGCAGATGACTTTGAAGAAATCGTACCGCTTTTAATTTACAATTGATATCTTAACTTAATAAATACTTTAGTGTGCTATAGATAGTGAATATCTACCTAGCCCCTCAAAAACTCCCCCTAAACCAAATCCTGCTAAAATACCCCTAACATCTGGAGCAGTCATCAATATTTACCTGTAATTTTTTGTGGGTAGAAGGGGTTCTCAAAACCCACAAGATATTTATTAAATAGAGCTATTTGGCTTAATTTGATTCCCCCCAGCGATTTAGAATTAAATCTGCCAGACAAATGCCCTGCATTTTTTGAAAAAGGGCTAAAACAGTCAGAAAAAATGGTGTACGGAGATACAGTTAAGATTTTCATGAAACGCTATTTTGACAAATGGACAACAAAACATTGAATCTTCATAATGACGACGCATGAAGTTATTTTTTGATTTCTTCCCAATAATTCTATTTTTTGTAGCGTACAAACTGCAAGGAATTTACGTTGCAACAGCCGTCGCCATCATTGCGTCCATTTGCCAAATTGCGTGGGTGTGGATGAAGCGCCGCAAGATTGATCCTATGCTTTGGGTCAGCCTGAGCGTAATTGTCATATTCGGCGGCGCGACTCTGATATTACACAATGAGGCATTTATTAAATGGAAACCTACAGTGTTCTATTGGGTATTCGCCCTAGTGCTGCTTATTTCTGATTTGGTATTAAATAAAAATCTCATCCAGGCAATGATGCGTACGCAGATTAATTTGCCGTCACCTGTATTTCGAAAATTGAACCTGGCCTGGGTCGCGTTCTTTGCTCTGATGGGAATTGCGAATTTGTACGTCGCGTTTAATTATTCGACCGGTACCTGGGTGAACTATAAATTATTCGGTGGCCTAGGATTGACCATGGGGTTTGCCTTGCTGCAGGGAATATTTTTGTCGAAGCACATTAACCACGACGGATCAAAATAATGATTTATGTCATCGTTGGTGAAGATGTAGCAAATAGCCTAGAAAAACGACAACAGGCACGTGGCGCTCACGTTGCGCGTTTGCAAAAACTCCAAGACAATGGTCAACTAATTCTTGCAGGCCCGTTTCCCAATGTCGATGCAACGGACCCCGGGTTAGCGGGATTCAGCGGTAGTCTCATCGTAGCGGAATTCGCTTCATTAGAAGCAGCTCAGGTTTGGGCAAATAGCGACCCTTACCTACTAACAGGCGTGTATGCGAAAGTCAGCATCAAGCCTTTTAAAAAAGTATTTCCTGCGTGAATACCATAGACCTTATGCAGCAACGCCTAGCGCTACTTAATCCACAACGCGTAGAAATTATGGACGACAGCAAACAGCATGCGGGTCACGAAGGCGCAAAAAGCGGCGGGCATTTTAGCTTGGTCATCGTCGCCCCTGCCTTTCTGGGAAAAACCATGTTGGCACGTCATCGTATGGTTTACGATTCCTTGGGGGATTTGATGCGCACAACAATCCACGCGCTTACCATAAACGCAATTTCGCCCGACGAAGAGCGCCATTGCGTGTTAAATTCACGGCGAATTTAGGCTATACTAAACCATCTTTTAACCTTGAGGATCAGGCATGTGCTTCACTAAATCTGCACTAACAGTAATCGCAACGGCCGTTTTTTTGTTAGCAACGCCAGCGATTGCACAAACGGTTGCAACCGTTAACGGCAAGCCCATACCGCAAACCAAACTCGATTTCATCATTAAGTCACGGGCAAGCCAGGGCCAAAATGACACCCCTGAAGCACGGGCTAATCTAAAAGAAATGTTGATCACGCGGGAAATCGTAGCGCAAGAAGCTGCGAAAAAAGGGTTAGATAAAGACCCGGATTTTGCACTGCAATTAGAACTCGCAAAACAGGAATTGTTGATACAAGCGTATCTGCGCGATTATCAGAAAGCCAATCCGATTTCCGACGATGTGATGAAGAAAGAATATGATCGTATTAGAACTACGCAAAGCGATGCCAAGGAGTATAAAGCGCGCCACATTCTGGTCGCGACGGAACAAGAAGCAAAAAGTATCGTTGCGCAGTTGAAGAAAGGCGGGAAATTTGAGAAGTTAGCAGAAAAGTCTAAAGATCCCGGGTCCAAAGTAAAAGGCGGTGACCTCGGGTGGAATGTCGCTGCAAATTACGTAAAACCGTTCGCGGATGCGTTAACGAAACTTAAAAAGGGGCAGTTGCTGGAGTCGCCCGTACAGTCACAGTTCGGCTGGCACGTTATCAAATTAGATGATGAACGTCCGTTTCAATTCCCGGCTTTTGAAGACGTCAAAGCAGAAATTCAGCAAAGTTTGCAGCAGCAGCAACACCAACAGATGATTAGCGACCTACGCGCCAAATCAAAAATCGAATAGCCTGCACCTTCGACTAAATCCATTTTCAACGTAGTCAGGACACCAGAATCTAAAGCGGGTGTTCTGATTGTGGTTTCACCTTAAACGTCCAGACACAATTAATACCAAAGCTCCAAAACAAGACTATGGCCGTTGCGGTAAATTGCCCTAATAGGTAATACCATTGCAAACCATCTACCGTCAGCCAGACAACGCCGACATTTAGAAAAAACCCCACTATCGCTACGACAAAAAATTTACTAAGCGTCTCGTGGTGTGCATGCGTGCTTTTAAACGTGTATCTGTAATTTAAAAAATAGTTTATCGATACACCTACCGTAAAGCTGATCATAGTCGCAAACTTGGGTAGTAAGCTCGTAGTGCTTACTAGCAACACCAAAATTAAATAGTGCGTGCCAGTCCCGATCCCGCCTAATAATGTATACCAGAAGAACCGCTTTGCGTGGTGGTTGGAGAGGAACGTCGCAAATAACTGTGGCATGAATATCATTTTAGTTACGCCAGCTTGACTCTGTTAACCGAGCGCTCGTCGAGCATTCTTAAAAATGGCTAACCAGGGACTATCTTCGCCCCATTCTTTTGGATGCCATGAATTTTGTACCGTGCGAAATACGCGCTCAGGGTGCGGCATCAGTACAGTAAAACGACCGTCAGATGACGTTAAGCCCGCGATGCCGTGGGGCGATCCGTTAGGGTTGCACGGGTAATTTTCAGTCACCGTGCCGCGGTTATCGATATACCGTAAGCTCACCAGATGTTCGGCACACTTAGAATCCTTCTTGTCGCGAAAAATAGCACGGCCCTCACCATGGGAAACGACAATAGGTATTTGGCTTCCCGTCATGTCGCGAAAAAATAACGACGGTGACGGCTGTATCTCCACCATGACGAAGCGCGCTTCAAATTGCTCAGATGCATTTCGAACAAATTTTGGCCAATGAGCTGCACCCGGGATAATTTCATGCAGATTACTCATCATCTGACATCCATTACACACTCCTAGCGCGAAGGTATCATCACGGGAAAAGAACGCCTCAAATTCATGCCGCGCACGTTCGTTAAATAAAATTGATTTCGCCCACCCCTCGCCCGCCCCCAATACGTCCCCATAGGAAAACCCACCACATGCTGCGAATCCTTTAAATTCATTTAACCTTACACGCCCGGCGACAATATCACTCATATGCACATCGACTGCTGAAAATCCCGCGCGGTTGAACGCAGCGGCCATTTCAAGATGACCATTAACGCCTTGCTCACGCAAAATAGCG
>CANMPU010000066.1 GCA_947499755.1 Betaproteobacteria bacterium
AAACCTTTTTGATTCAACTGCTGTTTTTATCTTTATCGTCTATAACGGCTTTTCAAAAAATTAGTGGCTTCCAAATTCCTAATTGGTTTCAACAAAAATTCGAAAATTCATTCATAGGATTTGTTCCTTTTGGAATTTCTTTTTCATTTATTGCTATTACTATTTTAGAAACGAGTATCGCTTTTGTTTTACTTTTTTCGATAATAAAAATGGAATTTAAAGAAGAAAATAAAAAAAATGCCTTAAATTTTGGACTAGATTTAAGTTTGGTTTTATTTTTAGTGTTATTTTTTGGATCTTTTTTTCTTGTTTTTGCTTTCCGGATTTAGTTATGCCGGAAACCCAGATGATGATTTCCTTGCAGCTCGCGAAGCGTTTCGTGTTGGCGATATAGCCAAGCTTGAATCCTACGCTGCGCGCCTAAACAATCATCCCTTAGAGCCCTATATTGCCTATTGGTTAGTCCGATCGCAACTCGAGCAGGTCGGGGCCGACACAATAGATATTTTTTCTACGCGCTACCAAGATACCTTGCTGGCGCAACGTCTACGCCAAGATTGGATGCGTTTGGTAGGCAAGAGACAGGATTGGCAAACATTTCTGACGGTATTGGCGGTTGCAGAGGCGAGTGACGATAGCGAGCTCAAGTGTTTCGCACTACGCGCGCGCCACGGCGTAGGGGATGTCGGAGCGTTGCGCGACGCGAAATCGATATGGTTCACTGGAAGAGAATTACCAGAGGCATGCACGCCGTTATTCGAGGCGCTTATCTCAAACCATATTTTGACTGCTAGTGATATTTGGGCTCGCGTGCGTCTCGCGTTAGAGCAGGGGCACATTAGTGTCGCGAAGCATATTGTGACGAATCTTTCGTCTGAGCAAGTCTCGGACGTAAAAATATTTGACCGCGCGTTGGCGAATCCCCAGCGCTTTTTAGATAAAAAATCTTATCGCTTGAGTACTCGGTCCGGACGCGAGGCTGTTATCTTTGCACTAAATCGCATCGCAATAGATGGCCCACAAAAGGCGTTTGAATATTTCAAAAAAATATCCCATGGATTTTCTGCATCTGATCAGAGTGCGATCTGGCGGCGCCTGGCATATCACGCGGCGCGTGCACATGATTCTCGAGCACTGGAATGGTTCAGTAATGCAGGCGACGACGCCTATAGCAATCAAGAGCTAGAGTGGTTTGCACGTTCGGCGTTACGTATAAAGCGTTGGGATTTGGTAATCGCGGCGATACAAAAAATGCCAGAGCAAGAACAACAGAGCGCTAGTTGGCGTTATTGGAAGGCGCGCGCGTTGAAGGCCGAAGGAAAAATTGCTGAGGCGAACCCAATCTTTTTGTTACTCGCGCGCGAATATAGCTACTATGGGCAGCTCGCGGGTGATGAGTTGGGAACGGTAATTTCTAGTCCTACAAAAGTTTATCGCCCGAGCGAAAACGAAATCAGCCAGGTTCGACAATTGCCTGGAATTCAAAGGGCATTAGCGTTTTATCGGCTCAAATTGCGCTATGAAGGAAATCGCGAGTGGCAATGGGCCATACGAAATCTAAGCGATCAACAACTTCTCGCCACCGCGGAAGTCGCCAAGCGTTACGAGCTCTATGATAGAGCCATTGATACTGCAGACCGTACGATAAGTTTGCACGATTTTAATTTACGCTACCCAACGCCGTATTGGGATGTCCTGAAAAACTATACACAGCAACTGGTGCTTGATGAAGCGTTGGTCTATGGCGTGATACGCCAAGAAAGTCGCTTTATCACGTCGGCACAGTCAAGTGCTGGAGCAAGCGGTGTGATGCAATTGATGCCCGCGACCGCGCGCTGGGTTGCGAAGCGTGTAGGTTTAATTGATTTTCGTGGAGCCCTAATTAGTGATCTCAATATCAATCTAAATTTGGGGACGTATTATCTTAAGCATGTCTTGGATCAACTTGATGATCAGCCTGTCGTCGCATCGGCAGCCTATAACGCTGGCCCCAGACGTGCCCGTCGTTGGCTGTCTGAGACTTCGGCGATGGAAGGCGCGATTTACGCAGAGACCATCCCTTTTGCAGAAACGCGAGAATACGTAAAGAAAGTGATGAGCAACACCTCTTACTATGCATTACAATTTGGGCAAAAGTTATTCTCTCTGACGCAGCGCCTGGGAATAGTGGGTCCCAGATCGGAAGCGGGCGCAAATGATGATGAGGGGTAGTGTCCACCAGGCAATTATATAAGTACATATCTCGTGAATATTCGTAAAGTTTGTGTGCTCGGAGGCAGCGGTTTTATCGGCCGGCACGTGGTTCATTTGCTCTGCGCGCAGGGATATTCCGTCAGAATAATCGCACGACGCAGAGAACGCGCTAAAGCGCTCGCCATGTTGCCGAGAGTCGAGTTGGTGGAACTGGACGTAGATGATTCTGCGGCACTCACGCACGCGTTAGCGCAGCAGGATGCCGTGATTAATCTCATCGGCATATTGCACGAACGCAAAAGAGACCGCGATTTCGAACGCGTCCACGTCGCACTACCGCGCCAGATAGCGAAGGCGTGCGATGTCAATCGCGTTAAACGGCTGATCCACATTAGCGCCTTAGCGGCAGAGCCGAGTGCGCCGAGCGCATATCTACGGAGCAAAGCAATCGGCGAAAAAGTCGTGGCGGAGACTGGCGCTAAATCACAATGGCGTTATACGGTGTTTCGTCCTTCTGTGGTATTTGGTGCCGAGGATCGTTTCCTCAATCTTTTTGCGACACTCATCAAGTTTGCGCCTATTATTTTTCTGGGTAGTCCGAAAGCGCGATTCCAACCTATATACGTGCAAGACGTCGCTGAGGTGATTGTAAAAAGTTTGTCCCTGTCCGAGTCTTTTGGTAAAAGCTATGACCTGTGTGGGCCAGAGCGCTACACACTGCGCGAACTGTTCGAATTCGTTTGTCATGCCATGGATAAACGCAGGATGATCTTAAATTTAAATGATTACCTATCGTATTGGCAGGCATGGTGGTTGGAAAAATTGCCGATAAAACTGCTCTCACGAGACAACTATAATTCGATGAAGGCGGATAGCGTATGCGACTGTGAATTTCCGTCCATTTTTGACATTCGTCCTAAGAGTATGCAAGCCATGGTACCGGACTATATCACTGGCCTGACGCCGCGTATGCGTGGGAGACAGCGCCTCGATCGATCGGGGCGGTGAGTGCAGATTTACTGCGTCGGCGGTGCGGTCAGAGATGAGTTACTCGGTTTACCGGTAACCGATAGAGACTTTGTAGTTGTTGGCAGTTCTCCCGAGGAATTAATCAAACTCGGATTTAAGCCAGTTGGGCAGGAGTTTCCGGTATTTCTCCATCCGCAATCTCATGAAGAATATGCGCTCGCACGCACGGAGAGAAAAGTCTCGGTCGGCTATAAGGGGTTTGAAGTTTATGCGAGTCCGGAAGTGACGCTGGAGCAAGATTTAGCGCGTCGCGATATTACTATAAACGCAATAGCCAAAGACGAAAATGGAAAAATAATTGATCCCTTTAATGGTATTGATGATCTTCGTGCTGGCATATTACGACATGTAAGCCCTTCGTTCGTCGAAGACCCGGTGCGCATATTGCGGATCGCACGCTTCGCCGCGCGCTACGAATTTGCTCCTGCTGAGGAGACGATTGTGCTCATGCGCGAAATGGTGCGTAACGGAGAAGTTGGTAGTTTAGTCCCGGAACGCGTCTGGCAGGAGCTAGCGCGCGGACTGATGGAGCGTAAGCCGTCACGCATGATTTCTACGCTCCAAGAAGTTAATGCACTTGCGGTCGTCATGCCAGAATTGGAAGAACAATTTCAAACCAGTGACGTTGGCGGACGCTATACCCTACGAATGCTAGATGTTGCTGCGCAGCAGCAAAGTGAGCTTGCGCTACGTTTCGCCATTTTGAATTATCATTTTGGAGACAAGAGAAACACCACACAATCGCGCTTTGGTCTGGAGCGTGCCAATAATTTGTGCAAGCGACTAAAAGCGCCAAATGATTGCAGAGATTTAGCGCTTCTTACTGTACGTTTCAGTCATCTCGTTGAGAAAGTATTTGCACTTACGAATAAAGATATTCTGAACTTGTTCGATGAAGCGGATGTATACCGGAAGCCACATCGATTTTTTGAAATGCTAGAGGTGTGTGGGGTTGCGCATCGCATGCATAGCGACGTCCAAAGTGAGCATGATAGCAAGGCCGGCCTACTACGGTGTGCGTTACAAGCGGCACAATCGGTAGACGCCGGAAAGATCGCGCAGTGTCATACCGATGTCTTACAAATTAAGAGCGAGATATTGCGGGAACGATCGCGGGCAGTAAGCCTGGTATTGGAGCAATCAAGTGGCGATCAGAGCGCGGTCACAGGGAGCGGTTGAATGCTAAAAAAACGCGTCGATGAATTCATCAGTATGCGGCGGGCTATATCATGAATAGCATGACACAAACAATGCCGCAGCAAATCGGAAAGTATCCGATTGTTCGCGAACTTGGTTCTGGTGCTACTGGCAAGGTGTTCCTCGCGAGCGATCCATTTGTAGAGCGCCAAGTTGCCATTAAAGTAATGCGTTCGTTGGGAAAGGGAGATCCGCAAGTAATTAAGCGTTACGAACGTATCTTCCTAAACGAGGCCTCATTGGTGGGTAAATTTATGCATCCCCACATTGTCGCGATTTACGATGCTGTCGCCGATGATAGATTACGTTACATCGTCATGGAGTACGTGGAAGGAACCACGCTAGAACCTTACTGTAGCGTCGATACACTTCTGCCTATGGAACAAGTCATCGAATTATATTTAAGGCAAATGGCGCGCTGGAATACGCGCATCGCAACGGGGTAATTCACCGCGATATAAAGCCAGCAAATATTCTAATTCGCGGCGCAACGGATATTAAAATTACGGATTTTGGTGTTGCCCAATTCGACCAAGAAGATCAAACGCAAATCTTGGGCATAGGCTCTCCCGCGTATATGTCACCAGAGCAAGTACAGGAAAAGTCACTCACGCACCAGACCGACATTTATTCTATGGGCGTAGTGATGTATCAGCTGTTGAAAGGTAAATTACCTTTTACCGCCTCTAACAAGTCTAGCCTTATTTACCAAATCGTTAATATCGAACCCGTTGCCCCGAGCGTGCATCGCAAAGATATTCCTCCAGACCTAGACGCGATTGTTATGCGTGCACTTGAAAAGAACTTGGCGAAGCGCTTTGAAAGTTGTCAGCAGTTTAGCCAAGAGCTTGTTTCGGTATTTAAAAATTTAGATCTGCCCAAAGAAAACATCTCCGACACCGAGAAATTCGACGTACTTAAAGGAATGTCTTTTTTTAATAATTTTCGCGAGATTGAAATATGGGAAACGCTACGAATTACCAAGTGGCATAGAGTCGACCCGGATACTACGCTTATTCGTGAGGGAGATGAAGGCGACTGTTTCTATGTTGTCACTTCAGGAGAAGCCAAAGTCATGAAGGGAAATCATCTCCTGAACATTCTGCGCCCTGGTGATTGTTTTGGAGAAATGCTTTATTTTGGTGAGGGCAACGTGCGGCGTTCGACATCGGTTGTTTCGCTATCCTCCATGGTAACCATGGAAATTAAGGCGGGCTCACTCAAATGCGCGTCCGATGCGTGTCAAGTTCAGTTTAATAAAGCCTTTATGCGTATCTTGATTGATCGTTTGAATTGGGCAAATGCGCGGCTTTCGGCAACCTAGGGATTGAGAACCATAATCTGCCGAACGCTGCGGCCAATCATTACTCTCGGGCATTGCAGATCCCTTCAATTCTTATGGGCTAATTTGTCGCTGCATATCTTTTATTTACGCCAGTATGCCGGAGTGAAGACGATCAGTAAGGTAAATAGTTCCAATCGACCGAGTAACATCGCAAATACACACACCAACTTTTGAAAAGCATCTAAGCCCGCATAAGTCGTCGCAGGACCGACATCATATAGCCCCGGCCCCATGTTATTGATGCAAGCGATTATCGCCGAGAACGACGTGACAAAATTCAAACCAGAAATCGTGAGGATTAGCGTCAGCGCTATTACGCTAATGATGTAAATAACAAAGAATACCAACACAGCTTGTACAATCTTATTTGGCACTACCGATCTGGACGATTTGATCGGGATCACCGCTTG
>CANMPU010000067.1 GCA_947499755.1 Betaproteobacteria bacterium
AAGATAAATATGTCCAGACTTGTGAACTGCATTAAATTGGGCCGTGAGGCGGAGGGCCTAGACTTTCCACCGTATCCAGGCGAATTAGGAAAAAAAATATTCGAGCACGTGTCTAAAGAAGCATGGAAACTATGGCTAGAACAACAGAAGATGTTGGTAAATGAAATGCGCCTAAATCTTGCGGATAGTAAATCACGTAAATATCTTGCCGAACAAATGGAAAAACATTTCTTTGGTGGCGGTGCGGAGACGGCCTCGGGCTATGTACCGCCGTCGACAAATTCGTGACTGCTGTTGCAAAAATCCCATTCGTAGGTAAAAGCTGATTACGATCAATAATCATATTTAGGTAATCGTTTAAACTACGCTATTAATGCAGTAACCCTATGAAAACTGATTTACCCCAACGTCATTTTCTGAATCGAGAGCTCGCCCAGCTCGCATTTAATGATAGAGTGTTAGCGCAGGCAGAGGACGAGCATGTTCCGTTGCTAGAACGACTTCGATTTATTTGTATTGTCAGCAACAATCTTGATGAATTTTTTGAAATACGCGTTGCTGGGCTAAAAGCCCAGATTGAGGCGGGCGCAGCGAGCGTTGGGCCAGATGGTTTGACGGCGCGTCAAGTATTTACGCAAGTAGCAACACAAACGCGCGAACTTGTATCGAACCAATACAGAATTTTAAACGACGGTATTTTGCCCAAGCTTGCGAGTCGTGGGATTCGTTTTTTTCAACGTAGCGCCTGGGATGATGTTCAGCGTGAATGGGTACGCTCCTATTTTTTCCGTGAACTCATGCCGGTGCTTACCCCAATTGGCCTTGATCCCTCACATCCGTTCCCGCGTTTATTTAATAAGAGCTTAAATTTTGCCGTTGAGCTTTCTGGTAAAGACGCGTTTGGACGAAATTCGACGGTTGCCATTGTCCAAGCGCCACGCATACTCCCTCGGGTGATTACCTTACCGACAAAAGTCGCGGGTTGCGATTTCGGGTTCGTATTTTTGTCGTCGATACTGCACGCGCATGTTGACGAATTATTTGCCGGTATGGCGGTCTCGGGGTGCTATCAATTTCGTGTAACACGCAATAGCGATCTCTTTGTGGATGAGGAGGAAGTTAAAAATCTGCGTACTGCCCTACAAGGCGAGTTACCGCAAAGACAGTTTGGTGATGCTGTCCGTTTAGAGGTGGCCGATAACTGCTCTGAGCCCATGGCGAATTTTTTGTTGCAACAATTTTGCTTAACCGTAGACGACATGTATAGGGTACATGGTCCAGTTAATCTAGTGCGCCTAATAAATGTTCCTGATCGTGTCGATCGACCGGATCTCAAATATAAATTTTTTACGCCTGGAATGCCCAAGGAGTTGGCAAAACACGAAGATATGTTTGAAGCGATACGAAAAGGCGATATTTTGTTGCACCATCCCTACCAATCCTTTCGTCCCGTTATCAACTTCATTAAACAAGCCGCGGCCGATCCCCAGGTTGTTGCAATTAAACAGACGGTGTATCGCACCGACGCCGGCTCTGAGCTTATGGAACAGCTTATCGTCGCAGCGCGCAGCGGAAAAGAAGTCACTGTCGTCGTAGAGCTTTTAGCAAGATTTGATGAAGAAGCAAATATTAATTGGGCAGCAAAGCTTGAACAGGTTGGCGCACACGTGGTTTATGGTGTGGTAGGACATAAAACGCATGCCAAGATGTCTATGGTCGTAAGGCGGGAGGGTGACAAACTACGGCGTTATGTGCATTTGAGCACGGGTAACTACCACTCGCGAACTGCGACGCTTTACACCGACTTCGGTTTATTTACCGAAAATAATGAGGTGTGTGCAGACGTCAATGATGTCTTCATGCAAATGACGGGTTTAGGTAAGGCAGGAAAGCTAAAACATATATGGCAATCGCCATTCACATTGCATTCAGAGATGCTCAAGGCGATAAAACGAGAAGCCGCAGCGGCGACCTCTGGCCGCCCGAGTGGAATAATTGCCAAAATGAATGCATTGCTCGAACCTGAGATTATCAGTGCCCTATATGAAGCGTCCATGGCTGGAGTAAAGATCGATCTCATTGTTAGGGGGGCGTGCGCATTATGTCCGGGCATACCGGGCATGTCCGAGAATATAAAAGTACGCTCGGTCATTGGTAGATTTTTAGAGCACAGTCGAATATTTTATTTTCGCTCTAGTGGTGCCGTACTGTTATCAAGTGCTGATTGGATGGACAGAAATTTTTTCCGACGCATTGAGGCTTGTTTTCCGATTTTGGATCCTAAACTTAAGAAAAGGGTTATCAAAGAGGGGTTGAAAATCTATCTTGCCGATAATTATCAGACGTGGGAAATGGATCGAAATGGCGTCTACAAGCGAAAAAAATCTAGACGCGGCGCGGCGCTGTGTGCGCAAGAAGCGCTTTTGTTGGAACTTTCCGCGAAACAAAGCCATGACGGTTCCGATTGAAACCGAGTTTAAATTAACTCTGGCACCCGAGCATGCCTCTCAGCTTAGACAGCATCCCTATCTAAGCGCGATCACATCTGCGAAACCAACTCGCCGTAAACTTTATAGCGTCTATTATGACACGCCGCAATTTGATCTGCGTCGCGCAGGGCTCGCGCTGCGGCTACGTCGCGAGTGCGGAAAATGGACACAGACGTTAAAAAGTGAAGGTGTCGTTAGTGTTGGCCTACATCAACGCCCCGAGTGGGAAACACCTATTCGTAATCAGAATATAGATTTCACTATTCTAGGCGCGACACCGTATAAAAAAATATTTAGAGCAAAAAAAATACAGCTCGCGCTTGGTCCAATATTTGTCACCGATTTTTGGCGGACAACGACGATTCTTACGCCAACTAGCGCGGGTATCGTGGAGTTGTGTGTTGATCGCGGCAAAATCATCGCTGGGCATGCAACAGAAATGATTAGCGAGATCGAGCTGGAATTACGATCGGGCCTCCCCCTAACACTATTTACCATTGCTCTTGAATTGTTGGACACAATACCTCTGCGGCCGGACCCAATGAGTAAAGCGCAACGTGGCTACGATTTGGCGGTTGGGACGCCGAAGCTTCCAGTGAAATTCGACAACGTAGCCTTGGGCGCGCATATCTCGGTGGGAGAGATCTATAAGAAAATAGCATTCGCTTGCCTGGGGCAATTACAGACCAATGAAAATGGAATGTTGGCAGGTAATGATATCGAATACTTGCACCAGATGCGCGTGGCAATTAGACGTTTACGTGCTCTCATTAGCCTCTTTTCGCATGCGATACCGCAAACCATTCCTGATTCCGAGCTTGAGGATCTTAAGTGGCTTAGCGACAAACTAGGGAGTGCAAGAGATTGGGGCGTGGTGACGCAGCAGCAGTTACCCGATCTTGAACTAGCGTTCCCCGATCACCCGGGA
Source organism: Betaproteobacteria bacterium (assembly GCA_947499755.1). Lineage (GTDB taxonomy): Bacteria > Pseudomonadota > Gammaproteobacteria > Burkholderiales > CANMPU01 > CANMPU01. The sequence continues at coordinate 3,418 of CANMPU010000067.1, forward strand.
ATTCGATTTCTGGGAAACTACTGTCGCGAGCGGTGTGATTCTGTCAATTCGGACGTAAAGGAAATTGTGTTATCTAGCAGGTATTCGCGGCTGTTAGTTAAACTTGCGGCGTGGCTTTACACAGATTCGTGGGCCGACCAATCTGGCGACAAAACTTATCTACTCAACACGCCAATAAAAAATATTGCGGATAGCGTCATAACAAAGCTTGAGAAAAAAATAGAAAAACTTGGCATGGATCGTTTTAATTTCGACGCAACACAACGGCATCGTCTGCGGATTGCCGTAAAGAAATTGCGTTATGCGCTAGATTATTTATCAGTGTTGTATCCTAAAAAGAGAGCGCAATCTTATTTGCAAGCGTTGCAATCATTACAAGAGGTATTGGGTAAACTAAATGATATTACGACGATGAATAATTTATTGAGCGAGATCAAGAACACGAGCCTCGACTTGGAGGAGACTCAACAGATCGTGTGTGGCTGGCAAACTCACAAGGAGCAAATTTTGTTGCAGGAATTAGATGGTGCATTGGAGCGCTTCTACCGGCTGCGGCCGCTGGTTTGATTGTTGGAACGACTCTAATCTACAAAATGGGTCAGCGATTGCAACACAGGTTTTTGCTTTTGAACGAACGACGAGGACGAATGTGGAATTGATATTGTGGCGACATGCAGAGGCAGAAGATAAAGAGCCAGACAGTGAGAGGTGCCTCACTGAACGCGGACGTAAGCACGCGAAACGCATGGCGGAATGGCTGAAATCAAAACTACTGTCCGAGATGACTATCATCGCGAGTCCGGCGGTAAGAGCACAACACACTGCTCTGGCACTGAGTACACACTTTTTAACTTTGCCGGAGATTGGCTTAGGCGCATCGGTCAAAACTTTTATTAAGGCAGTGAACTGGCCACAGGCTAGCGGCACGGTGATAGCTGTCGGACATCAGCCTACGGTAGGACGAGTCGCTGCCTATCTTCTTTCCGGCAAAGAAGCGGAATGGAATATCAAGAAAGGCGCGATCTGGTGGATTACTCATCGACCGGAAGAAGACGGGAAGCAGGTATTATTAAAAGCGTGCCTCAGCCCTAATTTACTTTGAGCAATCATGTTTGAATCTGCGGAACTCGGGCATAGTATCAGCAAAAAATCCTTCGATAAAAAGGTCCCCATTTTGCGCGCGAATCTCTTGGATACGCAATACGATTTGTCGCAAGCAGCAAACTTTCCAGTCATTATTCTAATCGGTGGTGTCGACGGCGCTGGCAAGAGTGAAACGGTTAGCGTATTAAATGAATGGATGAACCCACGCCATATCTATACGCACGCTTTTGGTGAGTTGTCCGACGAAGAGCGTGATCGACCGCCGAATTGGCGTTTTTGGCGGGCCCTGCCGCCTAAAGGAAAAATCGGCATTCTTTATGGCTCGTGGTATAGCGCACCGATATTACGCCGCGTTTATGGCAAGACGAATAACGATAGGCTAGACCAAAGTATAGAGAAGATAGTGCGCCTAGAACGAATGTTGACGGATGAGGGCGCACTAATATTTAAATTTTGGTTTCACCTTTCCAAAGATCAGCAAAAGCAGCGGCTAAAGGCATTGGAAAAAAGCGAAAAAACACGCTGGCGTGTCACTCCCACCGATTGGGAAAGATTCGAACTCTACGACAAATTTCGCAAAATTTCAGAGCACACGCTGAGGCAAACCAGCATGGCGGCGTCTCCATGGGTCGTGGTAGAGGGAGCGGACCACTACTATCGAAGTTTAACTGTCGGGAATATTATTCTGGAGGCAATACGCAAGCGTTTAGATAAACCGCAACGGCAGCGCCGTGTTGAAGCACCGCCCATCGTGCCATCTATCGATAACTTGAAATTACTACGCACTTTAAATCTGCGCCAAAAAATTACAAAATCAAAATATGAATCTGAATTGGAGAAATATCAAGGAAAGTTAAAATTGCTCGCACGCCACGACAAATTTAAAAAAATGTCGTCGATTGTTGTATTTGAGGGCGTGGATGCGGGCGGCAAGGGCGGTGCGATACGTCGAGTAACCGCAGCGTTGGACGCGCGCTATTGCCACATTATTCCCATTGCCGCACCTAGCGACGAGGAAAGGGCGCAACCTTATCTTTGGCGTTTTTGGCGCCAACTGCCAAGGCGTGGTCGCGTTGCGATATTCGATCGCTCTTGGTATGGCAGAGTGTTAGTCGAACGTGTCGAGGGATATTGCACTCCCGCGGATTGGATGCGTGCTTATACGGAAATTAACGATTTTGAGGCGGAGCTGGTAGAGCATCGCTCGATTGTCGTGAAATTCTGGCTTGCGATCGACAAAGACGAGCAACTGAAACGATTCAAAGAACGAGAAAAAACGCGGTTTAAACGCTTTAAGATTACGCCAGATGATTGGCGTAACCGCAAGAAATGGGATGAGTATGAGAGTGCGGTATGCGATATGGTAGATCGAACCAGCACCGAAATCGCACCGTGGACGCTGGTCGAGGCCAACGACAAATACTATGCTAGAGTCAAGATTTTAAAAACGTTGTGTCGGGAAATTGAAGCAGGTCTGGATAAATAATTCGTAATTAGGAATTTACCTGCGCTGCCACGCCGGCATTGTCT
>CANMPU010000068.1 GCA_947499755.1 Betaproteobacteria bacterium
GCTACAATTTAGCGATATAATCGTAACCGGCGTTGGGGATGAGAAAATGTTGCAAGCGCTCGCGCAACGAATCAAATATGGTCCTCGACCGGCGGTATAGTGTTTCCCAGCGGACGAATTTTACTTTTGTATTTAGAATAGATGCGCTAATAATGTTGCGGCCAGAACGATTTTTGCCGCTTAGTCAGTGAAGATTGAACGCTAGCTATGATGAATTCAGACCAGAATCCGGAAATAAAAAGAGCGCAGCATGAAGCCTCACGGGCGCCTCACTTGAGAAATTACCTATTCATTTTCTTATTTGCGCTCATGGTTGTTGGATTAATGTGGCAGTGGTATGACAACCGTAATCAGATTCGTTCTTTGGAGCAGACGCTGGGAAAGCGTTTGAGTGAGGTCGACGTCCAAAATAGAGAAAGTCATATGATCGCCGCGGACTCAAAAAATTCGTTGCGCGAGGTCGAAACAAAATTGAGGGTGCTAGAGAACAAGGTTTTAGAATCACAGAATCAGCAGGTTGCGTTAGAAGCGCTGTACCAGGAGCTTTCGCGAAATCGTGACGAATGGGCGCTCGCCGATATAGAACAAATTCTACTGATCGCAAGTCAACAGCTCGAGCTCGCCGGAAATGTTAGCGCCGCAATCGTGGCGTTGCAAATTGTAGATAATCGCCTGCAACGATTCGATCGACCGCAGTTACTGAAATTACGCAAAGCAGTTAACGACGATATCGATCACTTACGTAGACTACCGGTACCAGACACCGACGGCATCATATTTCGTCTGGATAATATTGCGGCTTCTATCGAAACTTTGCCGTTAGCAATGGAAGTGAGGCCACGCGAGGAGACCGTTAGCAATACTCGCGCATCTGCCGGCGAAAATATGTGGGTAAGGTTAACTCGTGAAATCTGGCAAGAAATGAAACAAATCGTGCGCATCCAAAGCCTAGACAAACCTGAGGTACCGCTACTTTCGCCAGAGCAGGTGTTTTTCCTACGCGAGAACGTGAGGTTAAGATTGTTGAGCGCGCGCCTCGCACTTTTTGCGCACGATGAAAAAAGCTTCAAGGCTGATCTAAGTGCAGTGCAAGATTGGCTAAAAAGATATTTCGATGCGAATAATACGTCTGTCCTCAATACCATCGTCGTCATTCGCGAGCTCAACGACAGCAATATTGACATAGAAATTCCCGACATATCGGGTAGTTTAGACGCGACGCGCAATTATCGATTATCGCGTGGGAGGAGTCCATCGTGATAACCACATCAAAATTGATCTAGTAGTATGAGAGCATTATTTTGGAGCTTGGCGTTATTTTCGTTAGCTGTAGGTTTGGCGCTAGCGGCGCATTTTAATACTGGATATGCGTTATTGGTGTTACCCAAGCATCGCGTCGAATTGTCGCTTAATTTTGTTGTCCTTGTTGTTATCTCAGCGGTTATTCTCGGCTATTGGCTGGTAAAAATCTCAGTCACTATGTTCAGCCTCTCATCTCGGGTTAGAGAATATCGATTGCGGCGGCGTAGCGAGAAGGGGCGCGGCGCTATGCTCGAATCGCTAAACGCATATTTTGAAGGTCGATTTGCAAAAGCGGAAAAAGCCGCGGCGCGCGCAATTCTCTTAGGCGAATCACCGTCTCTCAACGCTATTGTTGCAGCGCGCTGCGCGCATCAACTACGAGATTTTGCTAAGCGCGATAGCTATTTATCAGTGGCAGAAACGCTAGCGATTCACGATTTTGACGCGAAATTAATTACAGAAGCCGAGTTACTGCTTGCGCAAAGGCGGCATCAAGAAGCAATCGCGGTTCTCGGCCGATTGAGCCATAAACATACGTCTGCACAGGTCTTAGAATTAAAAGCGCAACAGCAGGCCATGAACTGGGAGCAGGTATTGGTCTTAGCGGAGCAACTCGCAAAGCGAGATGTTTTGCCTGCGATAGAGGCGGAAAGAATTGTTCGCTTGGCACATATAGAATCGCTAAAACGTAAGGCGTATGACGTTCATAGTTTAAGAGAGTATTGGGAAAAAATACCTGCCGCGCACAAGAGAGATAGCGACATAGCGTTTTTTGCGGCCGAAGGGTTTCTTGCGTTAAACGAAAATTCGACTGCGAGCACAATTATTGAGCAGAGCTTGGAAGAACAATGGGATTCTGAATTGGTAGGCATGTACGACCGCTGCCTCGTTGAGGATACGTTGAAGCAGATTGAGTACGGTGAGAAGTGGCTTAAATTACATCCCTCAGACGCCATGTTACTTCTTGTTCTCGGCAAACTTTGTTTACGTCAGCAACTTTGGGGAAAAGCAGAAAGTTATTTAGACGCGAGCTTATCGATAGAGGCGAGCCACTCGGCGCATCTTGCGTTGGCTGACCTTTGCGCGAAACTGGGGAAGGGGGATCGAGTAAAACTGCACCAGGAGAAGAGTTTGGAGCTCACGTTAAAACAACTGAACGCGATATCGGGTGGGCGCCATAAACTAATTGTTTAGCGTTAGCCCGTGCATAGCGTATCGTGTGAAAAAACAAAGGAATCGGAAAAGAGATTCTCTGCGTCGAGAGCGCGATCTTGAATGAAATCCCTACGCGCCGCCTCCACCATCGCGGGTGTGCCACATACATAAACTTGATGCCCGCTTAAAGTCGCAAATGAGTCCATGACTGTTTTATGAACCAAGCCAGTGCGGCCTTGCCACTGATCTGATATCTTTGGTTCAGACAGAACAGGAACGTATTTGAAATTTTGTTGTGTTCGTTGCCATTCCTCCACCAACGAGGAAAGGTAGAGATCAGTCTTTGAGCGCGCTCCCCAAAAGAGTACGAATTGCCGTCGTAGCCCCGTGTTAAACGCATATTCGATGATGCTCTTAACGGGGGCGAATCCCGTTCCACCGGCAACGAAAATTACTGGTTTGTCGCTATCCTCACGTATGAAAAAAGTTCCTAGTGGCCCACGTATCCTTAAAATATCGCGCTCTTTCATTTCATTAAAAACGTGATGCGAAAAATGGCCGTTATTAACACGTCGCATGTGAAATTGCAGAAGTGTATCGTCGTGTGGCGCGTTGGCCAAAGAAAGGCTGCGTTTCCGGCCGTCTTTGAGTAAAACATCGATATATTGTCCGGCAAGGAATACTAGACGTTCGTTAGCCGGAAGTCGGAGGGATATGCCCATGACATCGGGGGCGAGCAGTGTGAGCGTCTGACACGTACGGGAAATGTTTTAATTTGAATACCTTTAATAGCATTCATATCGCGACATTCAATTTTTAGGTCACTTAGGGCCTTCGCTTGGCAAAACAAGGCCAAACCCGATGACTTCTCAGAACCTGATAGCGCGTTTTCTTGGTAGTTGCCGTAATTGACATTACCCGCCAAGATTTTACCTTTACACGAGCCACAGGCACCATCGCGGCAGCCGTAGGGCAAAATATAGCCTTCCCTTAGCGCAGCTTCCAATATAGATTCGTTATCACCGATCATGAATGAATGTTTGCTAGGAAAAATCGTCACCAGGTGGGGCATACTGTTTGTGGGCTCGAGTAAGATAGAAACGCGTTAAAATTAGAGTGTAATTATTAACAGAAGGGTTTTGTGAAACGCTTACTAATAATAGGTTGTGGTGATATTGGGATGCGCATTGTACGAGCACTGCAATCCCGCTACAAAATATATGGTCTAACCCATACTCCGGCTAACCTGGAACATCTACGTTCTTGCGGGGTCACGCCGGTTTTAGGGAATTTGGACGATAAACATAGTTTAAAACTTTTGTCGGGAATCGCGGATGAAATTATCCATTGCGCGCCACCCCCAAATTCCGGTCGGCAAGATAGTAGGACTAGACACTTGCTAGCTGCGCTCGGGAGAAATCTACCACGCCGATTGATTTATGTCAGTACCAGCGGTGTTTATGGGAATTGTCACGGGCAATTGATTGATGAAACGCGAATACAAAACATAAATACAGAGCGTGCCGCTCGGCGCGCAGATGCAGAGGCACAGCTAAGGAAATGGGGGAGGCGAAGTCGAGTGTGTGTTTGCATTTTGCGTGCTCCTGGAATATACGCCAAGGATAGACTGCCTTTACCTCGGCTCAAATTAGGAATACCGGTACTGATCCCGGCAGAAGATGTTTACTCTAACCACGTGCATGCAGATGACTTAGCGAGAATGGTCATTCACGCAATACGCTGGGGTCAATCGGGGAGGACGTACAATGCCAACGATGACACTAGACTAAAAATGGGCGACTATTTTGATATCGTTGCGGACCACTTCGATTTGCCGCGTCCGCCACGCATAACGTTACAGCAAGCAGAAATGCAAATTCCTAAGAATATGTTAACGTTCATGAGAGAGTCGAGGCGGATGTTAAACGGAAGGGTTAAACGAGAATTGCGACTGCGCTTAATGTATCCTACTGTCAGCGACGGTTTAGCTGGCATGGCGCGTGCCGATAACCATTAAAAGTGCAAGATAACGCAGCATGAATATTCTTATACATTAGCGCCGCGGTGCGCGGAGATTATGGAAGCCTTGCTTATACTCACGAATTATCCGAATTACCAGGGGGCAAAAGATTTGGCCAATATGTTATTGGAAGCGAAGCTTGCCGCTTGCGTCAACATTATTCCTGAATGCGCATCGCTATATCGCTGGAAAGGCAAAATAGAAACTGGTAAAGAGTTTCCTGTGATCATAAAAACGCGCACTGATTTGTATCAGCAGGTTGAAAATGCGATTAAACAAGTACACCCCTACGAACTACCCGAAATTATTGCGGTCCCTATCATTAAGGGTTTGTCCGAATATATCGTTTGGATATTAGAACAGACTAAAGAATAGAATGCTTAGGCGGATATACATGCGTACATTTATACTGGTACTCCTAACCCTCATTTCCGGCGCCGCGTTTTCTGGCGAAACGGAACTTGAGCCTTCGAAAGCATTCGCGCTTTCTGCTCGGCTAAAAAATCCAAACACATTGGAAGTGCGGTATCGCATAGCGCCTGGATATTATCTTTATCGCGACAAAATTAGTTTTGACTCCTCAGAAACAACGGTCACGGTTGAAAAGCCCAATCTGCCGCTCGGCGAACAAAAAAATGATCCGCTTTTTGGCAAGGTACAGACATACCGGGACGAGGTGGTCATAGCGATAAAATTATCGCACCCCGGACCAATCTCTGGATTTGAACTAAAAGCGAAGTCGCAAGGCTGTGCAGACGTTGGAATTTGTTATCCGCCGCAAGAACAACTAGTGCCTATTCGCTTTTCCGAGACTAACAGAGATTTTTTCCCTTTGCTGCGCAAGGTGGACATGTTTACTGCGAGCAACGGTAACGGCGATTTCTTCTCAGCGCCTAGCCCGAACGAGACGTCCGTGATTACGGGCGCTCCACAAGCTGACGAAAATCGCTTGGCGCGATTATTGACGCAGGGCGGGTTCTGGGTTGCCGTCGCAAGTTTTTTTGGCTTCGGCCTGATCTTGGCTTTCACGCCGTGTGTTTACCCCATGATCCCGATTCTCTCGGGGATTGTTTTGGGGCAAGGAAAGAAGCTGAGCAAATTAAATGGGCTGCTTTTGTCGTCGGCCTACGTTCTTGGAATGGCAATTACCTATGCCCTGGTTGGAATCGCAGCGGGGCTAACGGGGTCACTTTTTACCAGCGCGCTACAAAACACCTGGGTACTCGGCGGGTTTGCGATCGTGATGGTGTTATTGGCGTTGGCGATGTTTGATGTATATGAGCTGCAATTGCCTAGTGTCGTTCAAAGCAAATTTTCTAACGTGAGTAACCGATTTAAGGGTGGGCACCTCATTAGTATATTTGTGATGGGTGTGCTCTCGGCGCTGATAATCGGTCCCTGTGTCGCGCCGCCCCTTGCAGCGGCGCTGCTTGTAATCAGCCAAACACGCGATATTATGCTCGGCGGGTCCGCTCTGTTTGCAATGGCGCTGGGGATGGGCGTACCCTTGCTCGTACTCGGTGTATCTGCTGGCGCGCTGTTTCCGAAGTCTGGC
>CANMPU010000069.1 GCA_947499755.1 Betaproteobacteria bacterium
CCGCAGAATTGCTTTTCGCTACTGCCGGTATTTTTGGGGTTTTACAAACCACATCCACATTCTGCGCACGATGGCGCAAGGCGTGATCCATAAGTACTATCGCCAGCATCGCTTCGGCGATAGGCGTTGCGCGTATGCCGACACAGGGATCGTGGCGGCCGTGGGTTTCGACTGTGACAGGTTTTCCTTGTTTGTCGATAGACTGGCGCGCTAGACGAATACTGGACGTCGGTTTTATCGCAATATTCACCACGATATCTTGCCCGGTAGAAATCCCGCCCATGATGCCGCCGGCATGATTGCTTAGAAATCCACCTGGCGTCATTTCATCGGAATGTTCCGTGCCCTTTTGCGCGACCGAGTCAAAACCTGCGCCGATCTCAACGCCCTTCACGGCGTTGATGCTCATCATGGCGCGTGCTAAATCGGCATCGAGCTTGTCGTAGACCGGCTCGCCCAATCCGACTGGAACGTGTTGCGCAATGACCGTGATGCGCGCGCCTGCGGAATCACCCGACTTACGTAGTTTGTCCATAAACTCTTCAAGTTTTGGCACGTAAGTTTTGTCCGTCACAAAAAATGGGTTGTTGTTTACTTCTTTCCACGTTTTGAATGGGATTTCGATAGGGCCTAGTTGCGATAAGTAGCCGCGCACAATGACGCCGTGCCGTTTGGATAACCATTTACGCGCAATCGCGCCTGCTGCGACGCGTACTGCCGTCTCGCGTGCCGATTGCCGCCCGCCGCCACGATAATCGCGTATGCCGTATTTTTGCCAATAGCTATAATCCGCATGGCCGGGTCGGAAGGTATCCATGATGTTGGAGTAATCTTTGCTGCGCTGGTCTTCATTGCGTATCAGGAGTGCAATGGGTGTGCCGGTGGTTTTTCCTTCAAACACGCCGGAGAGGATTTCAACGCGGTCGGATTCGCGGCGCTGGGTGACATGACGTGACGTTCCCGGTTTGCGTCTATCGAGATCGTGCTGGATATCTTCGACACTCAATTCCAAACCCGGAGGACAGCCGTCGACCACGCAACCTATCGCCGGGCCATGACTTTCGCCGAAAGAAGTGACGCAGAATAGTTTTCCTATGGTGTTGCCTGACATGGCATTTAATTCCCGTTTTGCGCATTTTAACACACGCGATTCTTTGGATCAGGGATATGCGGATCTCGCACTAGCGCATGACTTTACATTCATCAATTGCTCGGTTAGTCTCTAGCCATGGCTTCATGCAAAATCAAAACGTCGTCGCCCAGACAAAATAGAGGTCGCGCTGCATCTTCTACGCAGCAAATGACCGGCCCAGCGCGCAGTGTAATAACTAACAAACTCTCTAACCCGCAAAATCGCTGGGCGCGTAGCGCGCGCTACGTTTGGGATAAGAGAAAGGGCGGTTAGGCAGTTATGGCTCCCTATTTGGATTTAATGCGTCATATCCTGGCTCACGGTACGCGTAAAAGTGATCGCACCGGAACTGGCACCATTAGCGTTTTCGGTTACCAATTGCGCTTTAATCTTGCCCAGGGGTTTCCCTTGGTCACCACAAAAAAGGTGCATTTGAAATCGGTTATTCACGAGCTATTGTGGTTCTTAAAGGGAGAGACCAATATCAAATATCTGCGCGACCATGGTGTATCGATATGGGATGAATGGGCGGATAAGAGCGGTGATTTGGGTCCGGTGTACGGTTCACAATGGCGCTCATGGGCCGCCGCAGATGGTCGCACCGTCGACCAAATTTCACAGGTCGTTGCACAGATTAAATCTAATCCAGATTCGCGCAGGCTGATAGTCTCGGCATGGAACGTCGGCGAACTAGATAAAATGCGCTTACAGCCGTGTCACGCGTTTTTTCAATTTTATGTCGCCGATGAAAAATTGTCCTGCCAGCTTTATCAACGTAGCGCCGACGTATTCTTGGGTGTGCCGTTTAATATCGCGTCCTACGCTTTGCTCACGATGATGGTCGCGCAAGTCTGCCAGCTTAAGGTTGGCGATTTTGTTCACACGCTTGGCGACACGCATTTATATTTGAATCATCTTGATCAAGTTTCTGAGCAACTGCAACGCCAACCAAGGTCCTTGCCGCAGATGCGCATCAACCAGAACGTGAGCGATATTTTCACGTTTAAGTACGAGGATTTCACTTTAGAGAATTATGATCCCCACCCTGCCATCAAAGCCCCAGTCGCAGTATGACGCCGCGCATTTCACTCATCGTCGCGATGTCAGAAAACCGTGTCATCGGGCGTGATAACGCTATCCCTTGGCATCTACCACGAGAGCTCAAAACCTTTAAAGCCATCACGATGGGACATCACATCGTGATGGGGCGTAAGACTTACGCTTCGATCAATCGATTGCTCCCCGGTCGTACCACAGTGATTATCACGCGTAACCCGAGTCTTGCGGTCGAAGGTGCGTTCGTAACCGACTCATTTGAAAATGCCGTAGAGCTAAGTCGCGATGATGAGCAGGTCTTTGTCATCGGTGGGGCGGAAATCTACACGCTAGCGTTGCCTTTAGCGACGCGCCTCTACCTTACCATTGTGCACGCCAACTTCGAGGGTGATACCTTTATGCCCAGCTTGGACCTAAGCGAATGGCGCAAAGTGTCTGAGGAAGGCTTCGCTCCTGACGAGAAAAATCTCTACGCTTACACTGTCTTCATCTACGAACGCTAATGCGTTTGCTACGTAATGATTAATGGTAAAAATCGCGCGTTGCTGTTTGGAATACTAGTGGCGCTGACAATGCTCGCGCACGCGGGCATCAATGTAGGCGATCTGGAAACGTGCGCGTTGTCGGGTGATCGAGGTGCGCAACGTACGCTCGCTGAGTCCTATTATGTTGGTAACGGTGTTGAAAAAAATTACGCGCAAGCCGCACGCTGGTTTCTATTGCTCGCTCAGCACGGCGACACGCGTTCGCAAACCAGCATGGGCTTAATGTACGCACGCGGTTGGGGCGTTGCGAAGAATTACGCGGAGGCGCGAAAATGGTGGCGTCTTGCTGCGATAAAAAATGATCCGGGTGCGCAATATAATCTCGCGTTGATGGCTTCTAACGGCTGGGGGGTCGAACAAAACGACGCCGAAGCACTGAAGTGGTACATTAAAGCGGCGGAAAACGGCCACGTTCTCGCACAAAATAATTTGGGGTTGATTTATAGAGAGGGGTGGGGTACCCCGCCAGACCAGGTAGCTGCGTATATGTGGACTGCGATTGCAGCCGAGCAAGGTGACGAGAAAGCGCAAGAAACGCGTAAACATTTTGAGGCGACGCTAGATCCCAGGGCGCTAAATACCGCGCAGCAGCGTGTACACGATTGGCTACAAAAACACTTGAAATAAGTCTAGGCGCGAAATCGAAGTCGCTACCGACTCTGTACCTGGTGCGCAACATTTTGTATAGTGTGCGCAGTGGCGGACGCCTAGTCCCGTAGATAATTATCGATCAAAAACTGTTCTCGCTCCCAATTATGAAATGCCCGCATTGCAAACGTTCGGTTGGATTGTTTGATCGCGCCTTGAATGATTTTAAAAATCAAAAGCGTTGCCCGTATTGCGGCGGCAAGGTCGCGATTTATATTAGCTTAAAAATCCTTGCTCTACTTGCGATACCGGCGGTGCTCGTCGCAATAAAACTCCATCCTAAATTTGGAATTTTTGCTCCCGGTCTTGCGGCGCTAGTCGTTGCCGCGCTTTCTATGCGGCTTAAACCAGTCTCTAAGGGAAAATAACGTGACAGATTTCGGCAGCGAATCCATTATATCTTTAGAGCGGCCGCGTTCGGTCACATTGCGTTTTCTTGCCGAACCGATAGATGTCAACTTTGGCGGCAAGGTACATGGTGGCGCCGTGATGAAATGGATAGACCAGGCGGCATATACCTGTGCCGCGGGCTGGACTGGTGCTTACTGTGTCACCGCCTATTTGGGCGGTTTGCATTTCTTAAACCCAATCCGCGTGGGTGATCTGGTCGAGCTACGCGCTTCTGTCATACGCACTGGGCGAACCAGCTTAGATGTTGCCGTCGACGTTTATGCTGGCGATCCTCGCGAGCGCACGCGGCAGCGCACCGGGCACTGCGTTATGGTATTCGTTGCCATGAGCCCCGAGGGCGTGCCCATCCCAGTGCCAAAATGGACGCCGGTGACTGATTTGGACAAAGCACTGGAAGCGTATTCGCGCCGCTTTGCGGAACACCGCAAACAACTTGATGCGGCGATGGACGAGGAACTCGCGCTCCTAACTAGCGCAAAGCACGCAACCTAGACGTCGCGCTCTGCGCACAGACTTCGCACTGTAGCGCGATATCGCTAATCGCTGGGACACCTTCCCAGCGATTAGATCACTCTTACTTCAGGTAATGGGAAACCATTAAAGTTGCTGGCGTAGGAGCTGGTATACGCGCCCGCATTCGGGATGTAGATAAAATCTCCCTCTTGCAAATCCTCCGGCAACAGTTGATCGCGCATGAGCACATCCATGGAATCACAAGTTGGGCCCGCCACGATCCAAGACCTGTCTTTACCCTTGCGGTCGGTGCGAATCTCGTAAATCAAACCTTCTTGCGTTTCAATAATTCCGCCGAATACTCCCGCGTCCCAGTACATCCAGCGCTTACCAGCACGGGTTGCGGTACCGACAACACGGCAGACAAAATAGGCTGCGTCCGACACCAAATAACGGCCCGGCTCTGCCATGACACGTACATCGTCCGGTAGTCCTTCTAAGGCACTGTTCACGACATCTGCAATGACTTCGATGCAAGGAATAGGTTTGACGTGGCGCACTGGGTAACCACCGCCAATATTCAACAAACGTGGGTTTAAACCAGCCAAGCGCATTTTTTGGAAAATACGCTTCGCGCTTTCGATACCCACACGCCAGTTCTCCGGATTGCGACATTGAGAGCCCACGTGGAAAGTGACGCCTGCGAGATCAGCATTCAATTTAGCCGCAAGCGAAATAATCTTTTGGCTTTCTTCCGGATACGCGCCAAACTTTCCTGACAACGGCCAATCGCTTCCGATATTAGGCGTATCAATACGCAGATACATTTTAGCATCTGGTTTCACGCTAACGATCTTGCATAATTCTTCCTCGCTATCGAGAACATACCACTCCACCCCTTTTTCGGCAGCATACTTTAAGTACTCGCGCGACTTCACTGGGTTGCTGTAATAGATCTCTTTGGCAGGGACATTAAGACTGAGTAGTAAATCAAGTTCTGCTATCGAGGCAATCTCAAATCCGGCACCTTCTTCAATTAAGCTCGTTAGAACCTTGGGGTGCGGGTTTGCTTTTACCGCGTAATGAGGATGCACGCGTGGCATAGCGGACTTAAATCGTCGGACTTTGGCCCTGACGATGTTGCTATCTACGATTAGGAACGGTCTTGAGTAGCCTTTGGCTAGTGCTGCCCGGACGTGTTTAAAGTCCAGTCTAAGTTCAGGGTGGGTATCAAGCAGAGGTTCTGGTTCAATGTGTTCGACAAGCGCGTTGCGCATTTGCATGGAAGTCTCCTAAAAACACTACGTAACAGGAATATGTAAGTTAATCAGATCAATACTGCTGTAATAGTTCCTTATGCTTGTCATGATGACCTCCTGTAGGTTGATACCGCATTAACTAATAAGTTCGTTGGACGGAATTATAGGCCGCATTTCCTGAGAATCAAGCAATATTTTTGTATCGGTGCCAGCGTCAGGAACTTTAGTGCTCTCTTGAGGTGGGCGCTTCAGATTTTTGCTACGGTGGCGCCCTTTCTCCCTTGGTACTTGCCGCCACTGTGCCTAAAGGATGTTTCGCCAACGTCATCGGGGTCGGATAGAAGATTGCCTGCGCCACACCCTCGTTCGCATAGATTTTTGCGGGCTGCGGGATAGTGTTGGACCACTCCAGGTGACATAGCCCTCACACTCCGTCTCAAACGGCGTGATATTCACGATGACGCCCGCAGCGGGCGTAAGTCGATTTACTGAGGCAAATCGTC
>CANMPU010000070.1 GCA_947499755.1 Betaproteobacteria bacterium
TATTCCCTGAGGTTTAAGTGCCCTTAGCATTTGTGCCACTACGACACTTGTTCGTAACACCACCTCATGAAATATCGGGCTTGGGAAAACTTTTTCCACACCCTCTATCGCGACAAGACTTTCCGCTAACGAATTTGCATTTTTGTTGCAGGTGGCGGCGACCTTAGCCAACCCCGTTGGACCAAGCACACTCATATAGAGTGTTTCTGCGGCGAGCACTGCGCCATGGTTACTCCAATCAGACATGGGCGCATCAATCCTTTCAAGATATTGGTGCGCTAGCGATTTTACAAACCAGTTTTGTCCATCACGATCTACGGGGCATCCCAGTATACGACCGGGCAATTGATTTAACAAATTACTCTTGCAGCACATAAACCCAAAATAAGCGCCCCCATTTGAGAGCGGTAGGCCGAGTGGTTGACCCTCTCCCACAGCAATGTCGGCACCATCCCTACCCCAATGTCCCGGCGGCTTTAATATCGCTAATGCAATCGGATTCACGACAGCTATGACAAGCGCGCCGTATTGATGCGCCCAATCGGTGACTTTGTTTACCGGCTCGAGTACTCCAAAATAATTTAGTTGGCCGATAATGACGGCTGCAAATTTTTGCTGTTCAAATTATGCTAACGAGTTTTGGTCAACCTGGCCAGTCTTGATGTCGTAGCGGATATTAGTGATTTCAATGTCTCTATTTCCGACTAGCGTTCTTAGTACAGCCCGGTAGCGCGGATTAATCGTGCTAGCGATCAATATTCGACGAGCCTCTTTACGCGCACGTAAGGCCATGAGAATCGCCTCGGCCAAAGCAGACGCGCCGTCATATACACCTTCATTTGAAATGTCCAAACCCGTCAGCGACGCCATCATCGTCTGATATTCATACATGAGTTGTAACATACTTGGTGACGCCTGCGCTTGAGAAGAGCGATGCCGGGGGAAATTAACTGCTAGTGTTTGAGTCTGCTTTACTGCGGCTGGAACATAATGTTCGTAGGCACCACCTCCGAGGAAACTCAGGTAACGCCCGTCACTTTCTGCTCGGCTCTTCATCAGCCGAATAATTTCCATTTCGTTTAAGCCAATAAATGAATCTGCAATCTCTTCTTCTCTGAGACAATGGGGTATCTCGTCGCGCAAATCGTTGACACAGGAAACACCCAAGACTTTTAACATGTCGTGAATATCTTCTGCAGTATGTGGAATAAATGGCATAGGTTATATGCAGCGGCTAAGTGACAGCATTATTTATTCCGCATCGATTTGTGATTTATATTGTTGAGCATCCAGCAACTCTGCTATTTCACTGGGGTTTTTCGGCTTCATCTGGTAAATCCACGCAGCGTATGCGTCTTCATTTATCTTACCCGGTGTAATGGCTACGTCCGCATTTACCGCGATCACCTCTCCAGACAACGGCGCATAGATATCTGACGCCGCTTTTACTGACTCCACGACACCGCAGGCGTTTCCGCGTGCTAGTTGACTGCCCTGCTTCGGGCCCTCGACAAAAACTAAATCCCCCAAACTTTCTTGGGCATGATCAGTGATGCCAATTTGTACCGATCCGTCCGAACATAATCGCACCCATTCGTGGGAATGGGTATATTTAAGCTCAGCCGGCAAATTCATTTATATTCTCCTTATTGTTAATAAATGTCGTAGAGGTGAATAAAGTTTAGGGGTAGAAAAAATATACGCGGTATCCGGCAGCGTCCAAGTCCCGGATATCTAAATTAAGCCTGACAGAAAAATCAGATTTGGGTGCGATTCCCGCCGTGATGCTCTGCTCGGGGCTAATATAATCCTTCGGCATAAAAACGCGTCGCGCCACAACATTGTTTTGCGCGCTGGTCAGAGTAAGTTCTATGGCCGGAAACGCTTGATTCAATGAGGAGCGATTGCGAACATTTGTTGTAAAAATAAGCAATTTTGGTTTGGCTGGATTTTCAGGTTGCAGATCCGACGCTTCAATATCCAGGGCTTCTGCGGTACTTGGTAAATCAACCGTGCAACCGACGATATTACATAAACGTACCAGCGGTGCCTTCAACGCGGAATAATGCGCTGCGATGTCCACTCTGAACCAAAACAAAGCTTGGGCAAGAGTAATTAGCAGCGTGAATAAGATGCCAATTGCCCAAGGCCACCTTATTCTTTTTGCTGGCGCACTGAAAAAATCGGTGACGAAGTCTGCTGCCGCAATGTTCTGCATCGCAAGTTCACTATCTGGTTCCGAGGACGGCAGCGAATTTACTAGAACGTCGCTAGGCTCAATCGCCTCTGCAAGCGTCTTTGGCGCCTCTAGCTCGTCCGTTTTGTTCCCATTCTCGCCTTCGTCCGGTAACGTCGCCAGATGGGCATAAGCATCAAATACATGGGTGCAACGGCCACAGCGAACTTGCCCACTATGCGACTGTAAATCTTGCGGCGTGACGCGGAAAGTCGTAGCGCACGATGGGCACTGCGTGATCATACTCATCGCAGAATCTCTAAGCAACCATCTTCATAAATATTATCGTTTCCCATTACTTGCGTCGTCCAACGAGACATATCCAACCATCCAGTTCATATTTATTACTGATGCAAATCCAATCTTGATACGCGGTGCGTATTTCATCCTCCTGATTTACCAGTAACCCAGAAAGTACTAAATGGCCTTCTGAGCGCACCAATTTTGAGAGTAGCGGCGCGAGTACTTTTAAGGGGTTTGCTAGTATGTTGGCAATGACAATATCAAAACTTTCCTCTGTGAGACTATCGGGAAATCGGAAGTCGATTTGCGCACTGTTAATTTCCGCATTGAACTCGCTAACCGCTAATGCGTCAACATCAATATCTACTCCTACTGTCCGTTGCGCACCTAGCTTAGTTGCAGCAATAGCCAGTATTCCACTCCCACAGCCGTAATCCAAAAGCGATTCGCCACCTCGAATAGACGCATCTAGCCATTGCAAACACAGGCTAGTAGACGGATGGCTTCCCGTACCAAACGCACGGCCGGGGTCTATTCTAATATTAATGGCATCCATATCTTTAGGTGTATGCCAGCTTGGAACAACCCAGATCCGATTACTTATATGTAGCGGTTGAAATTGTGATTTTGCCTGGCTTACCCAATCTTGATCTGAAATCTCTACCACCCTGTAAGTGGGTATTGTTGTGTATCCGATAGCCGCGAATGCCTCTGTTATTCGTTCGCGGATGTCGCTATCCGCATTAAATACTGCGGACAGACGACTGTTACTCCAGTTAAGCTCAGAAAGTTGGCCCGGTTCAGCGTAGAGCGCGTGCTCAAATTGAGTAGTAGCGTGTGCGTCAGTGACGTCAACGTAAATTGCGCCTTCTGCCATGAGGGCGTCAGAGAGCAATTCGACATACTGCCCCTGTATTTCAAAATTTGCCGCTAACCAAGCCAAACGATTCTCCGATTAGATAAATCTGCCACTCCAGTGATCAGAGAACGACTTTAACTTTGTGCCCGGTCCTTCGCAAGCTTCGCTTCGAGGTAATGGATATTGACCCCAGAACGCATGAACTCACTATCCTGCATCAATTCTTGATGCAAGGGAATATTCGTATCTATACCCTCTACGACCATTTCCGACAAAGCGATACGCATACGTGCGATCGCTTGTTCTCTTGTGTCGCCATACGCAATGAGTTTTCCGATTAGAGAATCATAATAGGGCGGAACATAGTAATTCTGGTATACGTGAGAGTCTACTCGAATCCCAGGCCCTCCGGGAATATGGTAGGTGGTAATCCTCCCGGGGGAGGGCGTAAATTTGTATGGATGCTCCGCGTTGATACGACACTCGATTGCATGCCCACGAAACTGAATATCGCGCTGCTTTGTTTGTAATTTTTCGCCGCCAGCAATACGTATTTGCGCTTGAACGATATCAATTCCGGTTATGAGTTCCGTTACCGGGTGCTCAACCTGCACTCGCGTATTCATCTCGATAAAATAAAATGCCCGGTCCTCATATAGGAATTCAAATGTCCCCGCACCGCGATATCGAATCTTGCGGCAAGCCTCAGCGCAACGCTCGCCAATTTTACTTCTCACGCGCTCGCTTAATCCGGGTGCTGGCGCTTCCTCAATAATTTTTTGATGCCGCCGTTGCATCGAACAATCCCGGTCACCCAGATAGATCGCATTACGATGTTCATCGGCTAACACCTGAATTTCTATGTGTCGCGGGTGTTCCAGAAATTTTTCCATATACACAGTCGGATTGCCAAAGGCGGCTTGCGCCTCGGTTCGCGTCATCGCAAAAGCATTGTGTAACGCGGCCTCCGTATGAACCACACGCATGCCACGGCCGCCTCCGCCAGCGGTTGCCTTGATGATCACGGGGTAACCAATTTCGCGTGCAATCCTTGCAACTTCCTCGGTATTGTCAGGTAAGGAGGCATCGGTTCCAGGCACACAAGGAACACCCGCCTTGATCATGGCGTTCTTTGCGCTAATCTTGTCGCCCATCAAGCGTATCGTTTCCGGTCGAGGTCCAATAAAAACGAAACCGCTCTTTTCTACACGTTCGGCAAAATCGGCGTTTTCGGAAAGAAATCCATATCCTGGATGAATCGCTTGTGTATCCGTTACCTCGGCGGCGCTAATTATCGCGGGAATATTTAGGTAGCTTAGACTGGATGGCGCAGGGCCAATACAAACCGATTCGTCGGCAAGTTTTACGTATTTTGCTTCAGAATCCGCTTCCGAATGGACTACGACTGTTTTAATACCGAGTTCGCGACATGCGCGTTGTATACGCATCGCTATCTCGCCCCGGTTGGCGATTAGGATTTTCTCAAACATCGCGACTTATCCGATTATAAATAATGGCTCGCCGTATTCTACCGGCTGCCCATTTTCGACGAGAACTGCTTTGATGGTACCAGCGTGATCAGATTCGATTTCGTTAAGTAACTTCATTGCTTCGATAATACATATAGTATCGCCGACATTTACAAACTGCCCGATCTCCACAAAGACCTTGGAGCCGGGCGAAGGGGATCTATAAAACGTGCCCACCATCGGCGACTTAACAACATGCCCTTCTGGTGTCGCGGGCTTCTCAACCGATTGCGCTGGTTGGGCTGGCGCTGCGGCCTGAATGGAAACTGCTTCCGGAGCGTAGATCACTGGCCGTTGTCCCGGTCCCGCTCTGCTAATCCTTACCTTTTCTTCTCCTTCGGTTATTTCTAACTCGGAGATGCCAGACTCTTCTACCAAGTCGATAAGTTTTTTAAGTTTCCGAAGATCCATTCACGCTACCCTAAATTTAAGTAATGAAAAAAGTCGCAATGCAGCAAAAAATAGAAACAATACCCTTATTTTTCGTGCAGTACGTACTCTAATGCTGCTTCATATCCCCTAGCGCCAAATCCACTAATTACACCTACCGCCAAATCTGAAAAATAGGAATGCTTTCTAAAGCTTTCACGTGCAAAAACATTTGATAAATGCACTTCAATAAATGGAATCGCTACTGCGGTCAATGCATCGCGAAGCGCAATGCTCGTATGTGTGAACGCGGCCGGATTAATAATAATAAAGTGCACGCTCTCACTTTTTGCCTGCTGAATTCTGTCGATGAGCTCGCTTTCTGAATTACTTTGATAATACGAAAGTCTTCTGTTAGCCTGTTCCGCGAGCGCAACCAGTCGAGAATTTATAGCGCCCAGGGATTCGGAGCCATAGAACTCAGGTTCTCGCGTTCCCAAGAGGTTAAGATTGGGGCCGTGTATTACCAAAATGTTCTGGAAACTGGGCTTCTGCGACATACCCTGATTATCAATCTGTCCCTTACTACTCATTCCAGCCGCCTTTCGATGCAAGATAAAGGATTTTGCCTACAAATTACCAAGGAATTGATAACAATGTAGGCTGCGCGGTCTATCTTTAACTAGCGCTGCCGTACTGCATTTTAGTTATTTCTATCACGTTAAGCCAGAAAAATGTGCTCA
>CANMPU010000071.1 GCA_947499755.1 Betaproteobacteria bacterium
CGTTGCACTTCTTCTTTGATGGGAAGATAACGAATATGCTGTTCCGTCATAACTTGGCGCATATGATCCAGCGTATCGTTGGGATGTCCGGTCACAGGATTTGCAACCATCACCTCCGACACCATGATACTACCGAGGTTACCCTCATGCTGATGTAAAGTCTGCAACACCTCGCGAAACGTGATCATGCCTATCATCACCTCACCTTTGATCACCACGAGGGAACCGATATCATTTTCGACCAGCATATGCACGGCTTTAGCAACGGTTTCGGTAGGCGCGATACTCGTGATAACGTTACCCTTCATATTCAGCAAGTCACGAATAATCATGATTTATCTCCTTCTGCATAGGACGAACGATTCGCATCAAATAACACCTTGTTCCTTAAGCGCGCTTTGTTGAACATCATCATACCCGAGTTCATAAAGTATTTGGTGGGTATGCTCGCCTAAATCCGGCCCCAACCACTCTGTACTGCCTGGCGTTGCGCTCAACTTTGGAATAATACCCGGAAGCTTTAAAGAGTGTCCGTCTTTTAATTTAAATTCCTGTATCATTTCTCTCGCCTGATAGTGAATATCGTTCGCTATATCTGCAATATCATATATTTTCCCGCAGGGAACTTGAGCTTTATCTAATACGTCGAGCACGCGCGTTAAGTCGTTTTCCTTGGTCCATGCGCCAATCACGCGATCGAGCTCTTCAGTGCGCGCAACGCGCCCATCGTTATGCGCCAAATCGGGTGCGTTTGCCAAATCTTCCCGGGCTATGGCCATCATCATGCGCTTAAATATACTGTCGCTATTTGCACCGATCACTACGTATTTATTGTCCCTAGTGATATAGGTATTGGACGGAACGATGCCCGGCAACGATGCGCCACTACGATTGCGAATAAAATTGAACATGTCGTACTCCGGCAAAAGGCTTTCCATCAGGCTAAATACCGATTCGTAGAGAGCGACATCCACGTACTGGCCACGTCCTCCGTTTACATTACGATGGTATACCGCCATTAACGCACCTATCACACCATACATTGCCGCTACAGAATCGCCAAGACTAATCCCTACGCGTACGGGCGCACGATCAGGGTATCCGGATAGAAAGCGAATTCCACCCATAGACTCGCCTATCGCGCCAAATCCTGTTTGATCGCGGTAAGGCCCCGTCTGCCCATAGCCCGAGATCCGAACCATAATCAAACCAGGGTTGATGGCGGACAACGCATCCCAACCCAGACCCCATTTTTCCAAGGTGCCTGGTCGAAAGTTTTCGATGACGATGTCCGCGGTTTTTACGAGTTCACACACAATTTGTTGTCCTTGCGGCACCTTCAAATTAACGGTGATCGATTTTTTGTTGCGTGCCTGGATATACCACCACAACGACGTACCTTTATATAATTTTCTCCACGTGCGCAAAGGATCACCGCCTTGCGGCGATTCAATCTTGATTACGTCCGCGCCAAACTCAGCCAAAATTCTCGAGGCGAATGGGCCTGCTATGAGCGTCCCCATTTCAATGACCTTCAACCCACTAAGCGGTTTTAGCGAACTTTTATCGGCAGCTAACATCTGACTGACTCACAAGTTAGAAATTCGTAGAATATTTCACAACCAATTTAATAATATCGCAAAATAGGCTATTCTGTTGCGCCAACGCATTAATTTCCCGATGATGAAAATCAATAGTCGACTATTTTATCTGGTCATTTTCCTAGCGTGCGTCGCATTGATGGGCTGTGGTCTCTATCTTCAAATTCAAGAAAATCAGGAGCCGTGCCCGTTGTGTATCCTACAGCGCATCGCGTTTATCGCAATTGGCATCACAGCGCTGGCTGCAACCATGCATGGCGCGCAACGTTTAGGACGAACGCTCTATGGTGTTCTTCTGATTCTTTTCAGTGGATTCGGTGGCGCTGTTGCAATACGACAAATTTGGTTACAGCATAGCCCACGCTCGGTATCTGTTGAATGCGGACCAGGCTTGAATTATATGATCGAGAATTTTCCTTTGGCAAAATTACTCCCGATGATCTTCAAAGGTACTGGAGATTGTGCCGAGCGCGGATGGACGTTCTGGGGATTGTCCATCCCAGAATGGGCGTTACTATGGTTTGTATTATTTTTTGCTGCAGGACTAATTTCGATCTTTAGCCGCAGATTGCGCTAAACACATGGGGGGTTTCAGCGGCCCCTGCCTTGGTAAACCGCTTTTTCCGTAACCACCTTATCCATATAAATATCTTGCGGACCGGACGGCACCGCATCAAATAATTGCGATTCAAACGCTACTGCAACTAACGCCGTATCACTTCGAACATTTTCTAGCAATTTATCATAATATCCCTTGCCATTTCCGACGCGGCCGCCGTGGCGATCAAATGCAACGCCAGGAACCATAATGATATCGAGGTCTTGTGCGTGCACATGCTTATTTACCTCGCTCCAACGCGCTTTTGGCGGCTCTAATATTTTCCACGTACCCTCCACCAATTCGTTCATATCCTCTAACCACCAGAGACGTAAATTGTCGCCAAAACAATAGGGGATAATGACGCGTTTATCTGTTTTTAATGCGTCTAATAAATTAGGTTTTGTGCGAACTTCAGAGCGTACATCGATGTACCACATGACCGTCTTTGCAGAAACGTATTCTGCTAAACTGACGAATTCTTCGCAGATCGATCTGCTAAATTCATCCTTCTGGGGCTGCGCACTCCGTGCGTCGTACGCGGTGCGCCGTATCGTATTTTTACGTTCCGCTAGTGACAGAGCATCGTTGGGCGTCATTGTTATTCCATCTACGGTCCCGTCTTGACCATGGAGTATATTACACGCCTTCGCGCTCGCCCTCACCCACTAAATTTAAAACGATCTCGCGCCGTCGATCTCTCTAGCTTGCACAGCCCACTAAGCGCGTGACCGCAACAAATCGAGAAACTATTTCTATAGAGGAATGTGATAACCCATCCCCAACATTCTTGTATCCAGTCGAACATTGCGTTCCAGCAAACGTGGCTTAGGTCCATCGAAAGAAATTTTGTCGTAATATTTGCCCACGGCAAAAAGCGCGGTCGCCCCACCGTCGAGATCAGTTCGATAAATCTGTACTGAGGTGATGGCAGCGGCCTGCTTCGCTTTTTCGTCATAATCAACAGAATAGACGGTAGCATGCCGCGTCAGAGGAGAATGATCGCTATTATGTCGCGGCAACTGCTTAAATAAAATGTCCATTCCACTCTTATCCTTTTCGAGCCAGATCATATCTTTGCGAATTTCAGGACTGTGTGCCGTTGTCAGGTAGTGAAACTTGTCGTCGCACAGATCTAAATAGCCAGTAAAGTCCTGTTTGGCCATCAACATGCATGACTTGTAGATTAGATTTTCTACTGCTTTCTCAGAACCCATTTTCTTAATCTCCTAATTTGGACCGGCGACTGGGTGAGGCCCCGATCAACTGTTGGGGCCCCCATAACACTTCCAATTGACCTATGCTGCTTTAACCTTTGCGTTACCTTGTTGCGGCAAAGGATCAGATGCTTTGCGGCCCATGCGTCTACTCCACTCTCCGTAGAAATGCCGCATGCCGATTTCATCGTGTATTGTCGAGTTTTCCTCGCGCGCATGGATAACCCATTTACTGTCAGTTGCTTCGCGCATCGCGAGACCCTGGCCATGTACCCCAAGCAAATCTTCATGGAGATTACGCCCAAAGGGACCCCAGATAACATTGTGATCGCGCACGCGCTCGGCACGCTCTTTCGCTTTATCGGATTTAAGTCCCAACCCGCGAAACTCAATCATGAGTTTATTTGGTATCGTGCCAAAGCTTGTAATTGGTGTCGACTATGGCCCGATGGTAATGAAACACTTCAAGTTGACCACCCAAACACTCGTCCAATGAACTGAGGCCTTCGCCGATGTACTCCTTCAACGAGCAACTATTATCGTCAACATTCACCCAAACGAATCCACCAAACCCTACGTCGGTTTTCACTTCACGCAACGATACCTCATCTTTCTTCAAGCGATCCTGATACCCTTGTTCGGCACGGGAAATATCCACACAACTCCCTTTGCAGTCAAATGCCCATGCGTGAAATATGCATGTAATTCTCTTAGCGTTTCCAACAGGATCATAAAGAAGAATATTGCCACGGTGCGGACAGATGTTATAAAAGGAGCGGATTTGACCATCGTCACCTCGCATAACGATAATCTCTTCGCCGCCTGGATGGTGGAAAGTTCGATAGTCGTACGCCTCTGGAACTTCGGATTCGTGGCAGGCGATAATCCAGACCTTATTAAAAATCTTATCCTGCTCTTCTTTAAATAACCCGACATCGGTATATATTTTCGTATCAACGTAATGGGATGCAGGGAAATTTGGTTTTTGTAGCCATTGCACTTCATTGCGAGACATAACCTTCTCCTCCCGTGGGTACTTATTTAAAATAGCTGCTACAAGTAGGACTCGCATTGTCTCCGATGCCTTCCGAAGATCAACAATTGTCTAATTAAAAGAATAGCGGATTATCCGTTCCCGTAATTGATCCAAGTCAAACGAAGTGTTAATCTCGCCTTCGTCAACCAATGCATTTATTGACCTAGATCAAACAAATCGCATAAACGAACTGATACCGTGACAATCATCTTTTCAAAATAGGCGGGCAGACACATGCAATTCCCCCTTCATCCGGAAATAGTAGACGTCGTTCCGAAGGCTGCGGCGCCGAGCAACACTTGCTCAAGCTGTAATGTTCGCGAGCTCTGTTTGCCGGTAGGCTTTAACCCTAAGGAATTGGAGCAGCTCAATCATGTCGTGAGTTTCCGCCTCCAATTGAAACGTGGTCAGCACGTCTATGAGGCGGGCGAAAAATTCAAATATCTTTATGCGGTCCGTAGCGGCTGCTGTAAAACCGTGATACTCGACGCGCAGGGTAACGAACAGGTAACCGGATTTCACCTTCCTGGTGATTTACTCGGAATGGATGGTATCAATGACGATGCTTATATCTGCGAAGCGATCGCCCTGGAAAATAGCCAGGTCTGCGCCATCCCGCTGACCGGATTAGAAGGACTCAGCGCCGATCTTCCTGGAATATCACATCAGGTATTTCGCATCCTCAGCAAAGGGATCGTGCAAGAATTACAGGCCAAATTATTGCTCGCGCAAATGACTGCGGAACAGCGTCTAGCAGCTTTTCTTGTGAATTTGTCTGAACGTTACGCCGCGAGAGGGTTTTCTTCCAGACAGTTTCATCTACGCATGAAGCGTGAAGAAATCGGAAATTTCCTCGGCCATCAGCTTGAGACGGTCAGTCGCTTATTTTCCAAATTTGCGGCGCAAGGCCTAATTACGGTTAAATCAAAGGATATAGAAATAAAAGATCTCAACGCCATTAAGGGCCTATTAACTGACGATTGCTTCTCTGCACCTTAAGAGATAGCGCCGTGTCGGTAAGACGCTCGCAAATAAATACAGAGATTGATAAATTATGATATCGATCAAATAATTTTAATCATACTTGATTACCATTTGATCACGACACGCTCACGTTTATATTACGGCGTCTAGTTGAGCGTGAAATTAAAAATTGGATGAATTACATGGAAGGGGTAACTAACATGGCGAAAGCAACTGTTAAGGAAAAAAAACAACGAAACCTTTGGGGACTACCGATTCGATAAACGCCGCAAAACAGAAATTAGAAATCACCGCAGACATGATTAAGGAAGTGCGTAAGGAAACGCGTGCGGGAACACTGGATTGTAAAGATGCGTTGTTAGCAACGAAAGGAGATACTAAGAAAGCGATTGTAATGGTTCGCGAACAAGGGAAAGTGACGCCAAAGAAAGTTTGGGTGTAGCGTTTTAAGTTATTCGACACAGTAGTCCCCCATCACTATGGGCGCGGTTGGCGTTTG
>CANMPU010000072.1 GCA_947499755.1 Betaproteobacteria bacterium
GATGTCTTGCTCCCACTCCGGATGCGCATTGGCGCTAGCGACTTCACGGTACAAGGTGTTTCTATCTTGGTTTTCAGCGGCAACAAGGGCATTGATCGACTGGCGGTTGGCGAGCGCGATCGCCGCTGCATCACGCACGGTGATTTGCCCATCACGGGTTAGTCCTACCGCACCGTTCGCATAATGTGGCGCCAATTGCTGATGACGTTGTTGCATAGCAGATTTCAACGCCGCAATTGCTGGTGTATTGACTTCGAGATCGGCAGCCGCCCATACGTGCCCCGATAGGGTAAAGGCACATAACATAAATAAAAACGTGCGATACGAGTAGTGACGTAACATAATTAACCTCATTGTTTAGGTTGATCAGAATCAGCTGGGGAAGTGCCGTCCGCTTTCGTTTCGTTCGCTCCCGAATTTTCCAATTTCCATATCTCGTCGATAATTTTGTCTGCGGCCTTTTCCGCTGCTGCGGCAGGAAAGTAAATATTTACGTTCACGGTCACACAAGCACTCAGTAGCGAAAACATGAACACAACTAGAGCCGCCCTCATAATACACATACGCTATCCCTTTATTTGATCACTGGTTTAATTTCGCCCTTGGTGATGTTCTTAACCCGATTTAGCAATTCATGCCAATTCACCCTACGATTGTACCCAATCACGTTGATCTCAGGAACACCTCCACCTTTAACAATGAGAAATCCATTGCCTGCAACAGGCTCGATCCCGCCCATTTCGCATACGCCATTGCGTAAATGACAGCTCAAACCAATTTTCGAATAGCCGAAGGTCTTAAGAAAGCGCAAGAACGTCCGCTGAATGGCAGCACTGGCGCTCGCCCCACCTAAGGCGGAGATATTTCCCACGGCAGTCTGACTTATTCTCTTCGGGTAATCTCCCGGGCTACTTACAATTTTTGCATCGAACTTTACCGGTTCCCAGTTTATCAGTTCTACATTATCAAGTTGTGCATCTATTTTTCCCGTAACGCTGCCGAAAGAAAATGTGCGCGTCAACAAATTCAAATCTAAATTCCGCATCTCCAAATTGCTCGTTAAATGTGGCGCGGAACCTAACGGGTCTAGTAATTCTAGATTTTTTGCCGTAACCGTCCCATCGAAGATATTAAACAATAACGCGCCGTCGATCTTCAAGGTTGACTGCGCATAACTCACCTTCGGTATAACGGCGGAAAGTTTGCCATACATCTGAGGTAAGCCAAGACTCTGTGTAAGTTGATTAACCGATATCGGTGTCAAACCACCACGAAATTGCCACGTCCAGTCACGCGCTGTTTTCTTCGCTACAAAATCATTTAAGCTTAGCTTGCCGTCTAACAACGGTATTTGTAGCTGACCAATTTCAAAATCCAATCCTTGCATTTCTAGCGGAACGTGGAATTTCCCAAACGGAATGCGCAACAACTCGCCACCCTCGACACTAATGTCGGCATGGCGTCTAGCAATCTTATCCCACGGTATGCTCGCGTTGACGCCAAATAGTGCAAAGCGGCGATTCTTCAGATCTTCAAGTGAAAGATCTTTGAGATTTAATTTTAACGACTGAATCGCCTGTTCATTGTAATCAAGAGACAATTGCGCGCTTCCAGCCGTGCGCATATCTGAGTATTTACCGCCCTGCAAAAACGGTTTAAGTATACGCTCATAGAGCGCTGCCATACTAAGCGCCGATGAAGAAAGGCGCACTCGATCAAGCTTATTATTATCTCGGTCCCAGCTTGCATTAAAGTCGACCTGGCCTATATTCGTTGCATTTAGCTGTGCGTTATCTATTTGAATAGTATCCGCGCTAAGCGTGCCCGCGGCTTCCAGAGCGAATCCCCCGGTGAGATATAACGGTTGCCAGAATATTTCGCCGTTACCCCAGTCGACCCTTCCTTTCCATTGCAAAATATTATTTTTCTTGCCGGCTTGCAGTTGAACCTGACCGCTCACTTTCTCACCAGCGTGCAAACCAGTGGTATCACTAAATCCCAGCCCTGACACTGTTAAGTCTAGGACCACTGCAGAATCCGCAGCAAGGGTAATATTTCCCTGCGCGATTCCGCTGCCCACTTTGGGTGCTCCGTCCGGTAGCCACGTGGCTAATCGACTGAGTTGCGCGTTCTGTAAATTCATTGCCGCGTGCAAACCGCTGGGAGACAAGCTACCGGCAACGCTCCAGATTTCGCCGTGCGCAGGGTTTAATCGCAGAGAGAAACTTTTGTCCGTGGAAGTGTAATTGAAGCTGATGGGTATATTTTCCTGCAATTGCAAGCTTCCCTGCGCGCAATGAATACGCGTCGCGTCAAGATCAAGGCGAGGACAACGCAAGGAAGCATTGCGAAATGCCTTGCCGTATAATTGCAATTCAGCAATTTTGATTTCTAGCCTTGATAAATTATTACCCTGCAGGACGGCGCTTATTCCCTTGGCGCTAAATGTCGTTGATTCGATATCGTGAATAGATAGCGCGACCTGTTTCTCACCAAGAGCGTAAAGCGGCGCAAACAATAAGAGAAAGAAAGTAACCGAGGGGTAATGCCATCGATCGATATGCAAAAGACAATCCGTGTGCTTAAGCTGGAAATACGCCAGTCGACAAATAGCGATCGCCGCGATCGCAAACTATCGACACGATAACTTTATTTTCTACTTCAGCAGATATCTGTAACGCCGCTGCTAGTGCACCTCCTGAAGAAATGCCGGCAAATATCCCTTCTTCTCGTGCCAGGCGCCGCGTCATATCTTCTGATTCTTCTTGGCTAACTTCAATCACGCGATCAACACGCTTCCAGTCACAGATCTTGGGCAGATAGGCTTTTGGCCATTTTCGTATCCCGGGAATCTGCGAACCATCTGTCGGTTGGACGCCGACGATTTCCACTTTGGAATTTTTTTCTTTGAGGTAGCGTGAGCACCCCATAATTGTGCCTGTCGTACCCATACTACTTACGAAATAGTTCACCTTGCCTTGTGTGTCGCGCCAAATCTCGGGGCCGGTAGTTTCATAGTGCGCCTGCGGATTATCCGGATTGGCAAACTGATCTAGTATCATACCCTTTCCTTCCTGCACCATACGCTGTGCGGTATCTCGCGCTTCTTCCATTCCGCCTTCTTTCGATACCAAAATAATTTCGGCGCCATAGGCGCGCATAGATTGTTGTCTTTCTATACTAAGGTGCTCGGGCATAAGAAGAACCATGCGATAACCCATCATCGTCGCAGCCATGGCTAGCGCGATCCCGGTATTTCCACTGGTAGCTTCTATTAATGTGTCTCCCGGTTTAATCGTCCCACGCGCTTGCGCCTTCTGAATCATGGCGAGCGCTGGTCTGTCTTTTACCGATCCGGCGGGATTATTGCCTTCCAATTTTACTAACACCGTATTACTGGTCTTACCAGGCAATCGTTTTAGTTTAACCAGCGGTGTGTTGCCGACAAAATCTTCTAGCGTCTTGTACATCTTCTCCATTCCGTTTGGTTTTGCGTGAACCCCACAATGCGTCTAGCGAGTATTTTGCTTTAATAATTGACCTACGTAACGCGCAACACCGTGTTCGACATTAAGAAACGGCGCCTCATACCCAATATCACGCAAATTTGCCAAATCAGCCTGCGTAAAACTTTGGTACCTTTCCTTCAAACCATCAGGAAATGGAATATATTCGATGGTGCCTCGCGCTTGCAACTCTGCTAAAGTTAAAAGCGCCTCACCTTTCGATTCCCGTATGGAATTAATCGTCGCGACCGCGACCTGATTGAAACTCTGCGCAGCGCCAGTACCGACATTGAATATCCCCGAACGCTCCGGTTTATCGAGAAAAAACAAATTGACCTTCACCACGTCTTCAACGGAGATAAAATCTCGCAACTGTTCTCCCGCGCTGTAGTCGCCGCTGCCCTCAAATAATTTTACTTTCCCATTGGCACGATATTGATTAAAGAAATGAAACGCAACCGACGCCATTCTGTTTTTGTGTTGTTCACGCGCACCGTAGACGTTGAAGTAACGTAATCCTACGAATTGCGAGGATAAATCACTCGACTTACGACGAACCAACTGATCGAATAAAAACTTAGAGTAACCGTATATATTTAGTGGCGCTTCGCATTGACGTTCTTCCGTAAATTTCGGACCACACCCATATACTGCGGCAGATGATGCATAAATAAATGGTATCTCTTCATATTGACAGTAATCGAGGAGGACGGACGAATAATGGTAATTGCTATTCATCATGAAACGCCCGTTCGTTTCCATCGTATCCGAGCACGCACCTTGATGGAAAACTGCTCTTAATGTTCCACCAAAATTGCCTTCGCGCAAACTGTCGAGAAAAATATCTTTATCGATGAAATCTTCGATTTCACAATCGACCAAATTAACAAACTTATCAGACTGGGTCAGATCGTCGACAGCGATGATATCGCTCTCGCCGCGATCATTGAGCGCTTTAACGATATTCGCGCCAATAAATCCAGCAGCACCCGTTACCACATATCGCATAAAATTAGCCCACGCATTGTCGATTTGTCGCTAATTAAAAAGTTCTTCCGGTTGAACGACCGCAGTTCCAAGCTTTGCTACGACGATACCGGCCGCTTTATTTGCAAAGCGTACCGCTTGGGCGAAATCTGCGCCGCCCGCCAAAACCGCCCCCAAAGTCGCAATAACGGTATCCCCGGCGCCACTAACATCGAACACTTCCTGCGCTTGCGTTGCTTGATGCATTCTTTGTTCGCGACGATACAACGTCATACCCTCTTCGCTACGCGTTATCAGGAGCGCATCAAGACCAAGTGTCGCACGCAGCTTTTGCGCTTTTTGCGTTAGCTGCTTCTCATTCTTCCAACCACCCGCCACCTGACGAAACTCACCTCGATTCGGTGTAAGCATCGTTGCGCCTTTATAGCGCGCGTAATCATCGCCTTTGGGGTCAACTAAAACTGATTTCTTCATTTTCCGTGCGAGCGAGATCATTTTAGCGATATGCGTCAATCCGCCTTTGCCGTAGTCAGACAAAATCACTAGATCTGCTCGCGCTAACATACGTTCGTAATCCTTCAATTTTGACGAAAGGATTTCGCGGCTCGGCGCTGTTTCAAAATCTATTCTGAGTAGTTGCTGATGGCGACCAATAACGCGCAGCTTAACGGTAGTGGATATTCCAGGATCACGATGCAGTCGCGCGTTGATGGCGCAATCTTTCATCAGTTTTTCTAACGTACCTCCGGCTTCGTCTTTGCCAATGACGCTGAGCAAGTCCACCTTCGCCCCCAACGCAACTAAATTCAACGCAACGTTGGCCGCACCGCCTAACCTCTCTTCGCTACGACCAATCTTCACTACCGGTACCGGCGCCTCTGGGGAAATACGGCTCACGTCACCAAACCAATAGCGATCTAACATTACATCGCCTACAACAAGAATGCGCTTTTGCTTTATTAACGCTTGCAGATTTGCAAGCGGACGCTTGCTAACAGTTGATCGCGAATAGTTAGGAGCAATGTCGCTTTTCATTATTCTATCTAATAAATTTAGGTTGCAATTACGCTGTCGATTTCACGATTCACTTGGCGCAACACCGAGCGGGGATCTTGTGCTTGTACGATAGGTCGTCCGATCACCAAATAATCACTACCATTTTGGATCGCCGTTTTTGGCGATGCAATACGGCGTTGATCATCAATATCCGAGGTATCCAAACGTATGCCGGGGGTGACAGCCAGAAAATTCGCTCCCAATTCCCGCTTAACCAATTTCGCCTCGTGCGCAGAACACACCACGCCGTCTAGTCCAGTAGCGTGTGCCAGTTTCGCCCATCGCAGCACCACTTCATCGTGTGTTCCCAAAATCCCGATCTGTTGTAAATCTTCATCTTCAAGACTAGTTAACACGGTTACCGCAATCAATTTAGGT
>CANMPU010000073.1 GCA_947499755.1 Betaproteobacteria bacterium
CTCGATACTGGGCCCGATGACCTATGGCGCCGTGAGTTGGGTAACAGCAGGTAATCATCGTCTCGCAATTCTTATTACCGGCAGCTATTTCGTATTGGGTTTGATCACGTTAATCGGGATTGATGTCAGCCGAGGTCGCGCAGCGGCGATGGCTGAAAGCGAACGAATCTAGGACGCTGCCACTAACGCGCTTCACGCAATAACACCCATTGGAATGTATGTTTTGAATAGCAATATGAACAAAACGTTGGAAGGCGCGCTGTCGCATTATTCTGACGCTGAAAGGACGTCAATCCGACAAACTTTAGAATTCCTTGCCCCATATTATGGGGAACATCGTCTCACCGTCGGTCAGAAAGTAATCGACCATGCAATAAATGTTGCAGTGCGCTTAGCAAAAATTCAATCAGACACCGAATCTATTATCGGCGCCTGCCTCTTTTATTTGCCCACCGTCCACGAAAAATATCGTGAAGAACTAATCGAAAGATACGGGCTAGGTATTACTGAGTTAGTTGATGGCGTCAGTCGTATGGAAAAAATCTCGTTGCTTAGTGGTAAGGACGCAAGTACAGACCATCAAGTTGAAAGTCTGCGCAAGATGATGTTAGCGATGGTCGCAGATATGCGGGTGGTATTAATTCGATTGGTGCAACATACAGAGTTATTGCATTACCTTGCAGAAACGAATAACGCCGCCGCGCGCGATGATTACGCTAGGCGGGCACTAGATATTTTCGCACCCTTGGCCGGACGATTAGGTATGTGGCCCATTAAATCCGAGCTCGAGCAGCTGGGTTTTCGCATACTGCAACCGGAGACCTATGCGAATATCGTTCATCTTCTCCATGAACATCAATCCGACCGCCAAGCCTTTATCGAAGAAGTTATTGCCAAGCTTGCACACGATTTATCCGCTGCGGGTATCGATGCAGAGATTTCCGGGCGTCCTAAGCATGTCTATAGCATTTATCGCAAAATGGCGCGCAAGGAAATTGACTTCGAAGCGATACGTGATCTACGCGCAATTCGTGTATTGGTTGCCGATATTAAGGACTGCTATATGGTATTAGGTCTCGTCCATGCGCTCTGGACCCCTATACCGAAGGAGTTTGACGACTACATCGCGAAGCCAAAAAACAATCGCTATCGCTCGTTGCACACCGCAGTTATTGGACCGCAACAAAAGGTTCTCGAAGTTCAGATTCGCACTTGGGACATGCATAACGATTCCGAATTTGGTATTGCCGCGCACTGGCGTTATAAAGACGGCACGAAACGTAACGAAGACTACGAAACGAAAATTGCGTGGTTACGCCAGGTATTGGAATGGAAAGAACACATCGTGGATACTACCGAAGTCGCACCGAAATACAAAACCGAATTATTCCAAGACACTGTTTATGTTTTCACACCGCAGGGCAAAGTGATCGATCTACCGCGTGGTTCGACCCCAATTGATTTTGCCTATCGCGTACATACCGATCTAGGCCATCGTTGCCGTGGCGCGAAGGTAGATGGCGCGATCGTTCCGCTAACCTATAAATTAGAGCAGGGGCAGCGAGTAGAAATCACAGCAGCTAAGAACGGTGGCCCGAGCCGGGACTGGTTGAATACGACGCTAGAGTTTATAGCGAGCCCCCACGCTCGCGTAAAAATACGCCATTGGTTTAATGTTCTAGACAATGAAGAATCCGTCGCGCGAGGACGGGTAATCGTAGAACGTGAGCTGCGCTCAAACCGCAATAGCGGCTTAAATCTAATAGCAATTGCACACCAATTTCAGTTTTCAAAATTAGAAGAATTTTTCACCGCTGTAGGCCGGGGCGAAATTACTGCGCGACAATTGAAGGAAGCGTCGAACACTGACGTTGAGGAGGTCGCCAGTGAAACGACGCTGACACGAAAAGCGCTGGCTGGGCCAGCACTAAAAGGAATATTAATTGTTGGCGTCGACAAATTGCTGACGGTGCCTGCAAAATGCTGTAAGCCAGTTCCGCCGGATCCTATTGTCGGTTTTGTTACGCGCGGTCGCGGGGTTTCGATCCATCGACAAAGTTGCCATAACGTTCCGCGTCTGCCGGCCGAACGTTTGATCCCGGCTGACTGGGGTAAGGGTGGCGATGGCGTATTTAGCGTTGATATATTTGTTGAGGCCAATGACAGGCAGGGGTTGCTTAAAGATATTACAGACGTCTTTTCTCGAGAGAAAATAAACGTCACTGCCGTAAATACAGTCAGTCGTCGCGACTTAGCAACGATGTTTTTTACTGTCGAAGCAAAAGATATTGGTCAACTCCACAAGGTTTTAGATTTAATACGTGACATCGGTGGTGTGACAAACGCGCGGCGTAAATGACATATTTACGATATCACTGCAGTCTATGCGTAAAAGATTTTCATTGCTCGTCGCAGACACAGATCATTGTTTGAGACCGGTGCGGTGGTAACATTTTAGATTAGTGTTTACGATAACCCGGGAAGCCCATCGATACTTTCCAGATTATTTTTCTTTCTGTAGTCGTCTAAGTGTTTCGTGCCTTTTGTTTTAGCCCACTCATCTAGTGTGTTGCGGTGATTCTTAAATTCATAAATAGGAGCTGCAAATCCACAAGAATCAGATATGCGTGTGAGGGTAACGCGTATGAAGGATCGGGTACCGTTGTGCTGCGGAAAAAATTGGGTTAATTTTTCAAAGTCCGGGTGTTCACTCGAAATGGCTTCGCCTTGTCCGTGTAAGCGTAATATTCTCGGCTCACTGTCGAACGCGCAGAACATAATCACAATGCGTTTATTTTCCCTTAAGTGAGCGAGTGTCTCGATGCCGCTTCCTGTTAAATCTTGATACGCAATAGTATGTGGGTCAATGATTCGAAAGGTGTCGCCACCTTTGGGTGAACAATTGACATGACCATACGCGCTCAGCGGCGCGCTGGCAACGAAAAATATCTTCTGTGCGGCAATCCAGTCTTTCAATGATTCGTCTAGATGTTCAAATTGCTTGCTCATTAGGAATTCTCCGCTGTGTGGTGTGGTCAAGGGCTTTTCGTCGTCATAGGCATTACGGAAGTCGAAACCAATTTATAAGCCCAATGCAAAGTAACGTGGCTCCTATAATAATCATGGTGCCGACTATTGCCCAATACGTGCGTGCGTCATAATTTCTGGAAGCGACTCGGTGATGCCAACGCCAGGCACGTCCGCTAGCAAGATTACATAGTGCGAGTAATAGGATTAATCCGCCAGCGTACAGCAGCGGCGTGACCATGCGATACCGATGTTGTACATAGGGCAACTGAAATAGGCCACCGACAATTAGACCCATCACCCACATGGCGATTCCGCTATAAAATACGTTGGTAGTGGTTTTACTTGTGATGTATTTTCTCATGACCATAAAATTAGGCGCTTTGTTTCCGCTTCGGGTGCGGTTGTTTCGCTAGCGCGTTACTCGCGTAGAGCAACATCACTGCGCAGGCAAGCGACCTGAGAAGAATATTATCCATGGGACTCCCAAAAGCTTAAATTTTTAGTTTCAATATAAAAATTTAAACCAAATTAACTTCAAACAATGTGAAATATGTTGCAGCTAGCTGCACGATCACAAATTACGCCTGTTGATTGATTGCGTCAAATTGCCTGTCGACAGCCGATTCTTAATTGAACGGAAACCGGATTTACGCTAAAATTTCAAAACCCTAGGCGCGTAGCTCAGTTGGTTAGAGCATCACCTTGACATGGTGGGGGTCGTTGGTTCGAGTCCAATCGCGCCTACCAACAGGACGAATAATGAGTGCGGCGGTGCCGCACTTTTGGTTTATGACATTAGGATAGTATTATGCCGGTAGTTCGATTGCCTGACGGCTCTGAACGAAATTTTGATCATGCGGTAACGGTGGCGGATGTCGCTGCGAGCATAGGCGCTGGTCTTGCGCGAGCTGCGCTTGCTGGCAAGGTGAACGGCAAAATGGTAGATACGTCGTTTGTCATAGATACAGACAGTGACGTTGCCATCTTCACCGACAAAGACCCGGAAGGCTTGGATCTTATTCGTCATTCGACTGCGCATTTGTTGGCGCACGCGGTCAAAGAATTGTTTCCTGAAGCGCAGGTCACCATAGGTCCGGTGATCGATAACGGCTTTTATTATGATTTTGCTTACAAGCGGCCGTTTACACCAGAAGATCTTGCCGCGATCGAGAAGCGCATGGGCGAGATTTCCAAGCGTAATATTTCTGTTAAGCGCCAAGTCATGCCGCGTGACGATGCGGTCACCTTTTTCCGCAATATGGGTGAGGTGTATAAGGCGGAGATCATTGCCTCTATTCCCACGAACGAAGAAATATCCCTCTATAGCCAGGATAACTTCATAGATCTCTGTCGCGGCCCCCACGTTCCTTCAACTGGCAAGCTGAAAGTGTTTAAGGTGATGAAGGTTGCGGGCGCGTATTGGCGTGGCGACTCTAAGAACGAAATGTTGCAACGCATCTATGGCACTGCCTGGACGAAGAAAGAAGATCAAGATACTTATCTACATCAATTAGAAGAAGCGGAAAAACGTGATCACCGTAAGTTAGGTAAACAACTTGATCTCTATCATTTGCAGGATGAGGCTCCCGGTATGGTGTTTTGGCACCCCAAGGGCTGGGCGATTTATCAAGTGGTCGAGCAATATATGCGCCGCGTATTTAGCGATAACGGCTACCAGGAAATTCGTACGCCGCAGGTCGTGGATCGCATTTTGTGGGAGAAGTCAGGTCATTGGGAAAAATTTCGCGCGGAGATGTTTACGACACACGTTGACGAGCGCGACTATGCGGTGAAGCCGATGAATTGCCCCTGCCACGTACAAATATTTAATCAAGGGCTAAAGAGCTATCGTGACTTGCCATTACGGTTGGCCGAATTCGGATCGTGTCATCGTAACGAACCCTCAGGCGCGTTACACGGTATTATGCGCGCGCGCAGTTTTACGCAAGATGACGCACACATTTTTTGCACCGAGGCACAAATTCAAGATGAGGTATCGAGGTTTATTGATCTGCTATATAAGGTGTACGCCGATTTTGGGTTTAGCGAAATTTTTGTGAAGCTATCTACACGGCCAGAAAATCGCGTTGGCTCAGACGAAATTTGGGATAAATCGGAAAAAGCACTAGCAACCGCGCTGAATAGCAAAGGCTTGGCTTGGCAATTGCAACCCGGGGAGGGTGCATTCTATGGACCTAAGATCGAATTTTCATTGAAGGATTGCTTAGCGCGGGTGTGGCAGTGCGGCACGATACAGGTCGATTTCTCGATGCCGTCGCGTTTAGATGCGAGCTATATCGCCGAAGATAATAGTAAACGCGTGCCGGTCATGGTGCATCGCGCAATTTTGGGTTCGATGGAGCGTTTCATTGGAATTCTTGTTGAACATCATGCTGGCGCTTTCCCTTTGTGGCTCGCGCCGCTGCAAATGGTGGTGATGAATATCTCGGAACCTCAGGCTGAATACGCCACAAAAGTGACACAAGAACTAAAAAATGCCGGGTTTCGAGTGGAATCGGACTTGAGAAACGAGAAAATAACCTATAAAATTCGGGAACATAGTTTGCAGAAGCTTCCTTATCAGGTAATAACCGGCGATAAGGAGATGGCGAATCAAACCGTTGCCGTGCGTACCCGAGCTGGTGAGGACCGTGGTCAGATGTCTTTACAGGCTTATATCGAGCTTCTCCGCGAGGAGATGAAGATGGGTGGCGCGGCATAATTATTTGAAAAAGTGTTTGCACAGGGGGCTGGGTCGAATTTTTACCCAGATGTGATTTAACGGTAAAGGGAGGGAGTACTATCGCTCAAGAAAAAGAGCCGCGCATTAATGAAGAGATAACATCGGC
>CANMPU010000074.1 GCA_947499755.1 Betaproteobacteria bacterium
GATAATAGTGCTCCACCATCTCATACTGACGCAAACCCGTATCCAGTGTTCGGTAAGATATACTAGCCTCCAATGTTGACCGGAGAGTCAAACTTCATAATATAAGCCATATGATCAAACCTGGCCGTAATGATCCCTGCCCTTGCGGCAGCGGTAAAAAATATAAGAAATGTTGTGGCTTGAACCAAGCGGCAACGATGGCAGCGCCGCTTGATGTCAATCAGCAAATCGAGATCGCACAACGCTATCATCAGCATGGTGACTTTGAGCAGGCGCGCGCGATCTATAAGCAGATCTTGGCGGCGCAACCGCGCAATGCGGTGTTGTTGAATCTGATTGGGCTCGTGTCAAATCAATTGGGAAACGATGCGGAAGCGGCGCGCTATTATGAACGCGCCATTTCGGCCAATCCAGATTTTTCGGCTGCGTTTAATAATCTGGGTTCCACTTATAAGCGCCTAGGTCGGTTATCTGACGCAGTTGTGCAATATACACGTGCTGCATCACTTGATCCCGATTCCGCCGATGTGCAATTTAATCTTGGGAGCACGCACTTTTTAATGGGCGAACCCGATAGCGCGATTGAACATCTGCGCAAGGCGGTGACGCTGCGTCCAGATTATGTTGTCGCGCATTATAATTTAGCGACCTTATTGGTCGAAAGTGGAAATCGAGACGAAGCGAAAGCGCATTTACAGCAGGTGCTGAAGTTTGAACCACAAAACGAAGAAGCACATCATGTGATGAATGCGCTGGAACATAAAAATACCGAACGCGCGCCGGCTGCGTTTGTGCGGCGTTTGTTCGATGTTTACGCGGATGCGTTTGATGCGCACCTGGTTAACAAGCTGGCGTATCAAATACCAGCGCTACTCGTGGCGGAAATTCAGTCTCACCTTGGCACGGCGGCGAAAGACCTTGAAGTCCTGGATCTTGGATGCGGAACTGGATTGTTTGGCGCGGCCGTTAGCGGCATGAGTAAACGTGTCGTGGGAATCGATCTCTCACCACGTATGGTCGCAAAAGCGCAGGCGCGCGGCGTCTACGCAGAAGTGCTACAGACTGATTTGTTGCCCTACTTACAAAACGCCGTTGCGGACCAAGTCGATATCGTCGCGGCGGCTGATGTGTTTATTTATTTTGGTAATCTCGCGGAGATTTTCCAGCATAGCTATCGGGTATTGCGGCACGGAGGGCTGTTTGCATTTTCTGTTGAGGGCGATGCAGAACAGCATGAAGATTTCGTGCTGTGTGAAACCGGGCGCTATCGTCATTCCGATCGCTACATTCAAAGGCTAGCCACGGAGCATGGGTTTGCGCTTAAAACATTCAGTCCCGTATCGATACGCACGCAAAGCGGTCAGCCTACTACGGGATTTATGGTTTTACTCGTTAAGGGCGGGCTAATTGACACGACACCTTCATAGTATTACTCTTACCGGTAATACTACTACTTCATGGAGGTGATATGCGTATTACCAGCAAAGGACAAGTAACCATTCCATTGGAAATACGACAAAAAGCGGGCTTGCTACCGAACACCGAGGTCGAGTTCGGCATGAAAAATGGAGGGGTAACCTTGAAGAAAATTGCCGCAAAAACAACACGCGGATCACAGCTCATTCAAAACATGCGCGGTAAAGCGTCGTCCAAAATGACTACGGAACAGATCTTGGCGCTAACACGCGATTGAGAGGTATTGTCTTGTGAATAAGGTGCTTGTTGATAGCAACGTTATCTTAGACATCGTCACTGAAAATCCAACTTGGTTTGATTGGTCTGCGCGTCAACTTAAACGTTTGGCAGATAAGTCAGTACTCGTCATCAACCCCATTATCTATTCAGAGGTCTCTATCGGTTTCGATAGAGTCGAAGATTTGGATATTGTGTTATCTGCGGGGGCTTTTCACCGCGAAAACCTCCCGTGGGACGCTACATTTTTAGCGGGGAAATGCTTTCTTAAGTATCGACGTTCGGGTGGCAACAAACGTTCACCCCTTCCAGATTTTTTTATTGGTGCGCATGCGGCGATCCAAGGGTTTTCACTTCTCACACGCGATGCATCCCGGTATAAAAGCTATTTTCCTAAGCTAACGATTATTTCTCCTTAGAGTCGCAGATCAGTCCAACCACCAGACCGGGGGCGCTAAATCCAAAAAGCGATACGTGTCATGACACGCGAACTCAGCGCCATCAACGTGCGCACAGGGTTCGGTAACGGCGCACCACCGCTGGCCATCGCCGTTGTCGCGTGTTGTGATTCATCTTGCTTCATTTGTGCAACGATGGCGCGACTTTTGTGATCGGTAGCGGGTAGTCGGTCGAGGTGGGAGGCCAGATGGCGCTCGACTTGCATTTCTGTTTCTGCAAGAAAACCGAGATTCCATTTTTTGCCTAACGATCCTGCCGCGGCGCCTATAGCGAGTGCGCCAAAATACCACAATGGATTAAGCAGACTCTTGCGCGCGCCTAGCTGTTCGATACGCTTTTCGGTCCAGGCAAGATGATCGTTTTCCTCAGACGCCGCAGCCTGCATCGAATCTTGGATTTCAGGCTCTTTAGCGGTAAGCGCTTGGGCGCGATATAGCGCCTGCGCACACACTTCGCCCACATGGTTTACACGCATTAACGCGGCCGATAGTTTTTGCTCTGCGGGACTAAGCGCTGATTCAGGAATATCGTCGCCTGGGGTTGGCCGCAGCGTCTGCGTTGTCGCCAACGCGGTTCGTAGGCCTCTGTCGAATTCAATGATGAGACGATCGATCGTTAGCATATAAATCCCATTTGACGCGCAAGTAACACCACGGGGTGCAGGATTTCTATTGTAGTCGTATTTCTTA
The DNA here is from genome assembly GCA_947499755.1 of Betaproteobacteria bacterium. Classification (GTDB taxonomy): domain Bacteria; phylum Pseudomonadota; class Gammaproteobacteria; order Burkholderiales; family CANMPU01; genus CANMPU01. The sequence continues at coordinate 2,841 of CANMPU010000074.1, forward strand.
GGCGCATAAACAACGCGCAGCCAATGTTCGCGCTAACGAGATAATCTGCACCAGATTGTTTTAATGCGTTGATTTTGTCGTTGACCAAGCTATCTGCCATCTCTGGGAAATGCAAAAAATAATTTCCTGCGCCACCGCAACACTGATCGTTACCGGGAAGCGCTTTTATGTCTACGCCTGGGATTCTTTTTAGAAGTTCGTAGGGAGATTTTTCCTGGCGCATGACGTTGCGCAGGGTGCAGGGATCGTGAACCACTATTTTTGCATTCAGTGGCGTGATAGCGACATCGTCCCAACCATCGGCTTGGTTTAAGAAGGTCGCGATATCGACGACCTTTCTAGAGAACGTGGGAAACTCGTTTTTTAAGAGTTGATCATATTCTCCGAGCTGCGCACCACAGCCAGACGCGGTACTGATAATCGTATCAACATGGTCGAAGGCACGCATATTTTGTTGCGCCAAGTTAATGGCTGTTTCCCGTTCGCCCGAATGCGAATGCAATGCCCCGCAACAATTCTGCTCTGGCGGCACGATAACGGTGTAGCCCAAGCGATTGAGAACAAAAGTCGTGGCACGCAAAGTGGTGGTATCAATGGTTCGTGCAATACAGCCAAGAAATAATCCAACCTCAGCGCGCGCGTTACCAAGCACCGGGTAAATGGATTTCCAACGAACCGGTGTTTCTAAGGGCGGAAGATTGCGCTCAAGCTTATCGAGGCCCAGCAGTTTCAATAATCCAGATTTGCGTACTACGGATTGAGCCCCGCTTTTAACATAGATGCGCAACGAAGCAGCAATGGCTTGCAGTAGCCGTGGGCGGGTCATCATGTGACGCAATGCAAGCTTATGTAAGAATCCACTATTACGCTTGGTCTCGATTTTCACCCGCATTCCATCGACCAATTCTCCATAGGCGACGTTATTCGGGCATGCACGCTCGCAGGCGTGGCAAGTGAGACACAAATCAATATGCTCAATAAAGCGTTCGCTAAAAGGCAAGCGTTCTTCCAGCACACCGCGCATTAGGGCGATGCGCCCTCTAGGAGAATCCGCTTCCGATTGTGTTTTGCGATACGTCGGACAATGCGGCAGGCAAAGACCGCAAGCGACACAGTGGTCGGCAATCTTAATGAGGCTAGCGTCCTTATTCTTCGCGTGTTTTTCGGAACGGGAAGTGCGGTGGTCGAGGAGAATAGTTTCGGTGGGCATGTTGCCATAAGTTTACATCAATCCTGCCTGGGCTTGGGCTCGCATTTTGCTTGGTCAGAGTAAGCGCCAAGCGGAACTTGACTCATATGCATTCGTTTGCCATATTTATGCACATGCGTACAACCTTAAACATCGACGATGCACTGCTGAAGAAGGCGAGCAAACTCACTGGCATCTCCGAAAAACATCTGCGGTCATTTTTCTGGCGTTCGCAGTTTTTCGACGACATCGTAGGGAACAGTCTTAGTGTCGCGCATGCAAAAAAGTCCTATGGGTTTTTAGCCAGCGTGATAGCGGTTTTAATATCTCGTTACTGGACGGTTTCAGACGGCAATTTTACGAAGCACCTGTGGACTCAGCTCCACAATTTTGATGAGTGTCTTTGCCGCACCACTGGGCTCACGCCCCCCATAGTTTTCAATCCTGAAGCGTTCGAACCGAAACGCCCATTAACTGAGAAAACTGTACCTGAGTTAAGCCTGATTTTTCACGGGCGCGCACAATAGGATAAGAGTCGGCGGTGTAGCGTCGCTCTATTCGTCCCGCTTTGATATCTCGAACGCCTTGAATGAGTTCTTGCGCAAGGTGTCGAGATTTTTCCCATCGAGCCAATTCTTTTTCAGACATTTTTTCATCTTAAATTGTCCTCTTAAGTTCTTTTAACACGTGCGTCGGAATATTTTCTGTAACATTTTTCCCATAAAGCGTGGCCATCCAAATTTGGCCGCGAGAAACACGAAGGTAATATATAACTCGCAGTCCACCGCGCTTACCGCGCCCCTCTAGGCCCGAACGCAACTTTCGCATTCCTCCAGAACGAAAAACCACCACTCCAGTTTCCGGGTGATCATTAAGAAATTTTTGGAGCTTAACGTACTGGTCATCGTCTAAATAACGCGGCAAAATCTTGGTAAAAAGCGGCGTTTCGACAAATTCGAATATCTTTGGATTATACGGCATTGCCGTAAATCGACATTTTCATTCCGTTGAAAGCGGAATCCAGTGTTTTTAAATAAATGCTTTCTAGTTCCTGGCGTGCGCGGGGAAGACGGCCCTTCTGGAAAGATACAAGAAGGAAGGGCGAAAAAAAACGGGCGCCTGTTGGCGCCCGTTAAAGTGTTGCTAGTAAAACTTATTCTTAGAAGCCGTGTTGAACGCCAAATGTAAGCGACTTTGCCGTCTGCCCAGGTCCGTCGGTGCCGGCCATGCCACTATCGTTACCGTAGCCGCCGAAACCATACTGCGCGTTCGCTTCGTTATCCACTTTGATCCAGTTCACGACCAACTGAGTACGCTTTGAAAGGGTATAGGTATAGCCAAAAGCCATCTCTTGCGCGCCAGCATCTGCAGTAGAGCAAGCTGAGCCGTCCCCTATAGTGCAACCTCCAGCACTCGCTTTGGAGTAGCGACCACGAACCGAATGCGCATCCCAGCTATGGCTTGCACCAAAGGACCAGGCATCACGATCATACTCATTAAGCTCGGCAGAAGTAACGCCGTCTACTTTATACGAGATATTTTCAAACTTAAAATTCACGGTGGTAGCGCCCAACTTAAAACCTAACGCTAGACGGTAAGCTCTATCAGTCGAGCTAGTTCCGTCGGTACTTCCGGTTAGTGTATTTAAACCCGCTAAGTCTTTACGTTGTTCCCAAGCGGCGCCAACACCTAGAGTGCCGTTGTCAAAGATCACATTTGCAGATAAAACGGAGGGATCATTAAAGGTATCGGCATTTGATCTTGCGCCGTTAGGAGAAAAATGAACTTGGAAGGATACATTATCGTTAATAACAGGTGACC
>CANMPU010000075.1 GCA_947499755.1 Betaproteobacteria bacterium
GTCTATTTTTCGCGGTCTAAATGTTGAGCAAAACATTATGGCGGTGCTTGAAATTGTTGAAAAAAACACTCAAAAAAGAACAGAAAAACTCGAGCAATTATTAAGCGAATTTTCTATTCAACACATCAGAAAATCGCATGCTCTTTCGCTTTCTGGTGGCGAAAGAAGAAGGGTAGAAATTGCTCGGGCAATCGCTACTGATCCTGTATTTATTTTGTTAGACGAGCCGTTCGCTGGGGTTGACCCTATCGCTGTACTAGACATACAGAAAATTATTCGTTTCCTCAAAGAGCGGGGGATAGGAATATTGATAACCGACCACAACGTACGAGAAACGCTAGGGATTTGTGACCGCGCCTATATTATCAATGAAGGATCGGTGCTTGCGAGCGGCAAACCGGACGAAATCATTTATAATGAAAGCGTCAGAAAAGTCTATCTTGGAGAGCATTTTAAACTGTAACTTGACCTCTATCCAAACCGGCAATACGTCATTTGGGTTGTACCCATCATGAAGCACTCCCTACAGCTTAAGTTATCGCAGCATCTCGCGTTAGCTCCGCAATTGCAGCAATCTATACGATTATTGCAATTATCGACTATGGAGTTAAACGAAGAGCTCGAGCGGTTGCTGCAAGAAAATCCCATGCTCGAACGTGAGGACGGTGAAGAACCTACCGCAGAGAAGGAATTTAACGAATCTAGTCTTTTCTCCGCAGACTCCCTGCCATCATCCAATAAATCTGAGGATGCGACTCCACTCGAAAGTCCCAACGAGGATCCATGGGATGGAGAAGGATTTTCCTTTAGCCAACAAGACGATGGCGACGATACTGATTACCCGCAATTAGCCGCAAACGCGCCCAGTTTACGCGACTACCTAAATCAACAACTCAGCCTCACGAGGCATTCAGACCGTGATAAAAAAATCATATCGGTACTGATAGACCTCTTAGATGAAGATGGTTACCTAACGCAAAGTTTGGAAGAGTTGGCGGGAACGCTGCCTCCAGAACTAGAAATCGAATTTGTGGAATTACAAATCGCCTTAAGAAATCTACAAAACTTTGACCCGCCCGGTATCGGCGCGCGAAATTTGAGTGAATGTTTGTCGCTTCAACTCCAAGCGTTGCCGCAAGATACGGCGTATGTACAAGAGGCATTAATCACAGTAAGGGAACATTTAAGCTCTCTGGCGGCCCGCGATTTTACCAAGCTGAAACGGTTATTGCGTTGCGATGACGCCACCCTCAGGGCAATACAAAGTCTCATCGTTGGACTTAATCCTCGACCCGGCGCGAACTTTGGATCCACAGAAACCCGATACGTCGTACCCGATGTCCTGGTAAAAAAAGTAAAGGGGTTGTGGGTCGCAACATTAAATCCGCAAGCGATGCCGCGCCTACGTATCAATCGAATGTACGCGGAAATCTTACATCGCAGTCGCGACGCCAACTCACGCCAGCTCACGACGCAATTGCAGGAAGCGAAATGGTTGATCAAAAATGTGCGGCAACGATTTGATACGATACTACGTGTGTCACAGGCAATTGTAGATAGGCAACGACATTTCTTTGAGCACGGCGACGTCGCGATGCGGCCATTGGTGCTTAGAGAAATTGCGGATACCCTAGAATTACATGAATCGACTGTCTCACGCGTCACCACGCAGAAATTTATGCTTACGGCACGTGGCATGTATGAGCTTAAACATTTCTTCGGAAGCCACGTGACGACAGAAACCGGCGGTTCATGTTCCGCAACGGCAATCCGTGCTTTAATGAAGCAACTCATTAGCGAAGAAGACCAGAAAAAGCCACTTACAGATAGCCAATTATCCGAAATTCTCGGTCAACAAGGAATCGTTGTCGCACGTCGTACGGTGGCGAAATACCGTGAATCATTACAAATTCTTCCTGTCAACCTGCGTAAATCAATCTAGAAGGAAAATCTATGAATTTAACTTTGACTGGGCATCACTTAGAAGCTACTCCTTCAATTCGAAGCTATATAATGTCAAAACTAGAACGCGTGACACGTCATTTTGATCATGTCATCGACATTAGCGTTATACTTTCCGTTCAAAAATTAATTCATAAGGCCGAGGTGCGTGTTCATGTCAGCGGCAAAGATATATTTGTCGAATCGCGTGATGGCGATATGTACGCGGCCATTGATAGCTTAGTTGATAAACTCGACCGACAGATTCTTAAACATAAAGAAAAGAACGCGGCACATCGCGACCATCAGGCTGCCAAATACGACACGCCGGAATAAATCAACCCGTTTCTTAACGTAATATAAATGGTTTACCAATACTTGGACCGCGTTAATTCGCTCTTGTTTTAATAAATTGCGCGCATAAAATGAATTCGATTTCTCGCCTTCTTCCACAGTCAAACATTCTTATTGACTTAGAAATTAGTAGTAAAAAGCGATTACTTGAAGAAGTAAGCGCCTATATAGAAAAAAATCATTCTTTAAAACGTAGCGTGATTTTTGATAGCTTGCTCGCGCGCGAAAAACTTGGGTCTACCGGCTTAGGTTACGGTGTCGCGATTCCACACGGCCGCATAAAGACGCTTCAGGAAACCATAGGGGTCTTTGTCAGAACCAAAGTTGGAATCGCCTTTGACGCGCCCGACGGTAATCCGGTAAACCTTATATTCGTGTTACTGGTGCCGGAAAAAGCCACGGACCACCATTTGCAGATTCTCGGAGAGCTCGCACAAATGTTTAGTGACAGAGTTTTCCGCGATACGTTATTGAAAGCACCAGACTCAAACGTGATACATCAATTATTTGCCGGTTGGCAAGCAAATGCCTAAAGTCAGCGTAGCCCAGCTATTTGAAGAGAATTTCGAACGCGTTGGCCTCACCTGGGTTGCGGGCAAACAGGGGGGTGGGCTAATCCTGGATAGTGGGGTTGTCAATCAATCTCCCGAAGGTCTTGCCGGTCATCTAAATTTTATCCATCCCAATTGGATTCAAGTTCTCGGTAAAATTGAGACCGCATATTTTTCCAGCCTAGCCCCTGCTGAACAAGATAAGTCCGTTAGCGCTCTCACTACGAAAGGCCTTGCGTGCTTTATTGTGACGGACGAACAAACCGCGCCCGACGCGTTATGTCGTCTCGCGGATCGGGCGAATATCCCTGTACTTTGTACGGCGCAACCCAGCTTGCAACTGCTCTGGGCGATTAGACATTATCTGGCCCGCCGACTGGCAGAATACGTAACCAAACATGGGGTATTTCTCGAAGTGATGGGGATGGGCGTACTGCTTACTGGAGAAAGTGGTGTAGGAAAAAGTGAGCTTGCGCTTGACTTAATTAGCCGCGGGAGTCGCTTGGTTGCAGACGATATCGTTGAGCTTCATCATATCGCACCGGATACCCTGGAAGGGCGTTGTCCCGTTTTATTGCAAGACTTTCTGGAGGTCCGCGGACTCGGCGTACTCCATATCCGCACTATTTTTGGAGAAACCGCTGTTCGGCCAAAGAAGAATCTCAAACTTATCCTTCATCTCGAAAAGCTTTCAGGTACCAGCATGGCGCAGCTTGATCGATTGCCCAGTAACGCCGGACATGAGGACGTCATGGGTGTGAAGATCCGTAAATTTATGCTTCCCGTCGCAGCAGGAAGAAATTTAGCTGTCTTGGTTGAAGCGGCTGTTCGTAACTATATTCTGCAACTTCGTGGCTTTGATAGCACGGCAGAATTTATAAAGCGTCAAGAGCTTTACCTCCGAAAGCCCGAATAGTCATACCAGTGCCGCTAGGTAAAAACCTCTACTTATTACACGAACCATGCAACTCATTCTGACTAGCGGTTTGTCCGGTTCTGGCAAAAGCGTCGCGCTAAACGTGCTAGAAGATAGCGCGTACTATTGTGTCGACAACCTTCCAGCAACCCTACTACCGGAACTCGCGAATGTGTTGCAGCAGCGCGGTTATAACAGAATCGCCGTGAGCGTCGATATTCGTAGTGGCAAAACATTAGACCAATTACCTGTACATATCGAAGCACTTAAAGCGCAAGGAATCGACGTGCGCGTGCTATTTCTTGACGCAAAAACGGATACGCTGGTGAAGCGCTTTTCGGAAACGCGTCGTCGACACCCTCTGAGCGATGACAAACTGACATTAACCGAATGCATAGAGCGTGAGCGTGATGCATTAGTAGAAATCGCGAATTTCGCCTATAGAATTGATACCAGTGAATTAAGCCCTAATAATTTACGCAGCTGGATTAAGGATTTTGTCCAGATAGATAGATCACGCTTGACCTTATTGTTTCAATCCTTTGCATTCAAACACGGAATCCCGCTTGATGCCGACATCGTATTTGATGTGCGTTGTTTGCCCAACCCGCATTACGACCCGCTACTGCGTGCCTTTACGGGGAAAGATCAAGCGGTGGTTGATTTTTTTGCGTCGGAGCCTGAGGTAGGCGCTATGCAACGCGATATTCAGAACTATATCGAATCGTGGCTGCCCTCTTTTATTCGCGACAACCGAAGTTATCTCACCGTTGCGCTAGGATGTACCGGTGGAAAACACCGCTCTGTATATTTAGTTGAAGCGCTTGCACGTCATTTCAAAGCGCAGGCGCAAGTGTTAGTGCGCCATCGAGAACTAGTATAAACAGAATCTGAATCCATCAGACAACCATGCAAACTCGTTTTCCCCTTTTTGATTAGCGCGCGCTTACCCTGACATGCCAATATACACGCGACGTGAAATTCCGATTTTTCCGCTCAACACTGTTTTGTTTCCCGGCGGTATTTTACCGGTAAAAATATTTGAGGCCCGTTATGTCGATATGATGAAAGAGTGTCTGCGCGATAACTCGCCTCTGGGGGTTTGTCTCATTCGCGAAGGGCACGAAGTCGGCGCTGCGGCGCTTCCTGAGGCGGTTGGCTGCTTGGCAAACATCGTTGAGTGGGACATGCCGCAACTCGGTATATTTTATCTACAGACATTGGGTACAGAAGTATTTCGTATTGCTGACCGAAGCGTCTCCGCAAACGGACTTACGCGCGCCCTAGTAGATTGTCGCGCCGCTGAACCGGAAACCGCACTCGACCCAAAGTACCAGGTCTGTGTAGAAGTGTTGCGCAGTCTGATTGAACAAGCTGGCTCTAACTATTCTCCCAATAATTTGAATTATCAGGACGCTGTTTGGGTTATTTATCGTTTAGCCGAATTACTCCCTCTCGATCTTGCGCTGAAGCAACAACTCCTGGAGTTGGAAAATGTACCATTAAGAGCAAAATTCATTCACCAACTGCTTAAGCAGCATGGTGTCACAAATAACTAGAGTTACTCTGTCAATCGAGACAATATTTTTCTTACCGGAACCGGAATCGCCGCCCCGAGCGCATCGGATACCGATAGCCATATCGTTCCCGGTTGCGCCACACCTAGTTGTGTTGACGCTACGCGTACCAGCTTAGGGGCGATGTGTAACTTGAAGTGGGTAAACCCATGATCGAGTTCCGGCAAACACTCGAAAGCGCTGATCCGGACGCCAAATTGGCGTTGGCACCGTGCGACGACGTCCTCCTCTGCAGTCGCTTCGGGAAAACTCCATAAGCCCCCCCAAATTCCGGTTGCGGGTCGTTGTTCGAGCAAAATGTGACCTGAACGATGCGCAAGCATGATCGCGACGCTACGTTCAGGCAGGGTCTTGCGAGTCCGCGCGGAAGGTAATTCATCGGTTCGCCCCTCTTTACGTGCCATGCAGTCGGAATGGATTGGGCAATCCTGACAGCGCGGTCGACTGCGCGTGCAAAGTGTCGCGCCCAGATCCATTAAGCCTTGCGTGTACGTGGCCATCGCGTTTGC
>CANMPU010000076.1 GCA_947499755.1 Betaproteobacteria bacterium
AGAGGACGAGAAAACAGACATAGGCTGGGGCCATCAAATACGTTCCTACGTCTTAGATCAATCGCGCATTAAAGACCTGCGCACTAACGTAGAGATTGGCAACACACAAGCGGTATTAAATGGCGACCTAGACGCATTCATTAGTGCAAGTCTAAAAAAAGGAATTTGAATTCTAAGGACACAATATGAGTAATGACATTAACCCTCCAGCAGTGGATACCAACCAGATTATTGAAGAACGCAGAGCAAAACTGAAAGCGCTGCGCGAAAACGGTAACGCCTTTCCCAATGATTTTTCTCGTACACATCTTGCAGATAATTTGTCAGAAAAATACGACAGCAGCACAAAGGAGCAGCTAGAGGAAAAATCGGTAAAGGTTAGGGTTGCCGGTAGGCTCATGTTGAAGCGTGTAATGGGTAAAGCAAGCTTTGCGACCATACAAGACATGTCCGCTCGCATACAATTATTCATTAGTACTGATCATTCTGGCGAGGTAACGCATCAAGCTTTCAAGCACTACGATTTAGGCGACATTTTGGGTGCCGTCGGTGTTTTGTTCAAGACGAATACGGGTGAGCTCTCGGTGCGCGTGTCCGAGTTGCGTTTACTAACGAAGTCGCTACGACCACTACCCGAAAAGTTTCATGGCCTTACTGACCAAGAGCAAAAATATCGCCAACGCTATGTGGACCTAATGACTAACGAAGAAACACAACTCACCTTCGTATTACGCTCGCGAATAATTCAGGCGATCCGCCTTTTTTTGGTAAGTCGTCGATTTTTAGAAGTGGAAACGCCTATGATGCATCGTATACCTGGCGGTGCGGCAGCGCGGCCGTTTGTAACCCACCACAACGCCTTAGATATGACGCTCTATCTTAGAGTAGCGCCGGAGCTTTACCTGAAAAGATTAGTCGTAGGGGGGTTTGAAAAAGTTTTTGAAATCAATCGCAATTTTCGCAACGAAGGAATGTCAACACGGCACAACCCTGAATTCACGATGCTGGAATTCTACGCCGCGTATACCGACTATCTCTGGCTAATGACGTTTACGGAATTAATGTTTAAGAAAGTGACACTGACAGTATTTGGAACTACTCGCATTGATTACCAAGGTCAGGAAATTGATTTTGCAAAACCGTTTACAAGACTAACCATCACGGATGCACTGCTTAAATATCACGCTGGTTTAAGCGAACCCATGTTGCATGATCGCGAGTTTTTAATTACCAGAATGAAAGAGCTCGGCATTACACATAAACCCAACGATGGTCTGGGTACGCTGCAACTCAAATTGTTCGAAGAAACTGTTGAAAGTCAGCTATTTCAACCAACCTTTATTACCCATTATCCGGCGGAAGTCTCGCCGCTCGCGCGTAGAAATGACGAAGTACCTTCTGTAACCGATAGATTCGAACTTTTTATTGCTGGCCGTGAAATTGCCAATGGTTTTTCTGAACTAAATGACCCAGAAGACCAAGCACAACGTTTTGCTGAGCAGGTCATGCAAAAAGATGCTGGGGATGCCGAGGCGATGCATTATGACGCCGACTATATTCGTGCATTGGAGTATGGATTACCGCCAACAGCTGGCGAAGGTATAGGCATCGATAGACTTGTCATGCTACTCACCGACAGCACCAGCATTCGAGATGTCATCTTGTTTCCACACCTGCGAGATGAGCAAGCATAAATAATATTGCCGTTAGAAGGGCTGTCAACCCCCGTGCTCTCATTGACGTTAAGTAAAGTATTAATTCGATCGGAGAACAGCATGGCCAAGAAATCAGAAAACACCAGCGCGCAATTTACCGTCGCATTGTTATCAGTCATTGCATTTTGCAGCATTGGCATTGCTGTGACTGCCGGGTATATCTCAATATCCTTTGCAAAGGATAGCAGACCAACGATTAATTTGGCGCTAGCGGACGCAAGTAATCCGAAATCGGCGAATCCACCAGCTACGTCGGTGGCGCCTGATCAACAAGTAACGCCAGTTAAAAAATCACTCACAACAAAAAAGAAACCGCAAAAGAAAACAATTGTTAAAAAAACAGACGACAGCGAAGTTGCGTCAGAGGATTCTACGAAGGAAACTGAAACAATAGCACTGTGCGTAAATTGTGGCGTCGTTGATTCCGTTCGCGTGATAGAAAAAGAACGTGAAGCGTCGGGCTTAGGCGCAGTCGCGGGCGGTATTGTCGGTGCGCTACTCGGTAATCAAGTTGGTCGAGGATCGGGGCGTAAAATTGCCACCGTTGCCGGCGCTGCCGGTGGCGCTTACGCTGGACATCAAGTTGAGAAAAATGTGCGCACGTCGCAAGTCTACGAGATCAATGTACGCATGGACGACGGATCATTGCATACATTCACAGAAGACAAAGATTCCGGATTTAGGGCTGGAGAAAAAGTGAAAGTAGAAAATGGCATTGTCGTCAGAAATTGACGCAAGCTACGGTCTAGATTGACTAGACTAATTCCAAAGCCGCCACCAATGTTTTGCCTTTTTAGCATCCCCAACCAGATATTTGTTATCGGGAAAGTTTTTCTTTAGGACGCGCTCCGCATCATCTCTCAAATCATTCATCCCCAAGGCATCGTAGGCCTTGACCATGAGTAATAGCGCTTCTTCATTTGCGGGCGCTTGCGGATAGTTGACTAAAGTGTATTGCGCACGATTTATCGCGGCAACATAGGCACCGCGTTTTAAGTAGTAGCGTGCGACATAGACCTCGTGCGATGCGAGGGCGTTAACCAAATAATTCATGCGTGCCGTGGCGTCGGGTGCGTATTTGCTGTTTGGATATCGGCGAATGAGCTCTTTAAATGATTCAAACGCTTCGACCGCAGCCTTTGGGTCTCTCTCAGTAAGGTCTTGGCCGCTAAACTTCCTTAACAATCCTAAATCATCATTAAAATTTGCCAATCCTTTTAAATAATAGGCGTAGTCAACAGCGGGATGATTGGGATGTAATTTTATGAAACGATCACAAGCGGCAATCGCGGATACAGGTTCGCCCCTCTTATAATAGGCATACGCAACTTCCAATTGGGACTGTTGTGCGTAACGCCCGTAAGGGTAACGCGATTCTAATATTTCAAAATACTTAATCGCAGTGTCAAAGTTATTTGAGTCTAACTGACTCTTGGCTTCAGAATAAAGTTTGCTGACTGACCAACCTTTGGTCTCATCAGCAGTACCTTTGGGGAGTAAACTACACCCAGCCACCAAAATGATATAGATTAAAGCTAAACTACGTTTCATGGAAAACCTCAAAGTTAATTGTACGGATTATACCCCACTGTTGCAGGAGGGTAAGCTTAACCGTTACACCATCCCACAAGAATATTCCGGCTTCCGCTTGGACCAAACCTTGCAGCGCATGTTTCCCCTATATTCCCGTAGTATCCTGCAAAAATGGATCCGTGAATTTCGCGTTACGGTGGAAAAACAGCTGGCAACCCCGAAACAAAAAGTTTGGGGCGGAGAATTAATCGAAATTCTACCTGCTGCGTCGACCGAAACGAATGCGCAAGCGGAGGCGATCGCGCTGCATATCGTCTATGAGGACGAAGACATCTTGGTGATTAATAAGCCAGTAGGCCTTGTGGTTCACCCTGGCAACGGGAATCGTGCGGGAACTCTTTTAAACGCGTTGTTAAATTATTTGCCAAATTCCGGTGCACTACCGAGAGCTGGTATCGTTCATCGCCTTGACAAAGATACTAGTGGTTTGCTTGTCGTGGCAAAAACGTTAGTAGCGCATACTAATCTAATTCGTCAATTTCAAAGTAGAACCATAAAGCGGGAGTATCTTGCGCTCGTACATGGCACACCCCCAGCTAGCGGCTCGATAGAGGCACCGATCGGACGACATCCGATTAATCGTATCAAAATGGCAGTTACCGACAAAGGTAAGCCCGCACGCACGCATTACAACGCCGAGGAGTATTTGCATGGATTTACCTTATTGCGCTGCAATTTGGAAAGTGGCAGAACACATCAGATAAGAGTCCATATGCAGTCCATTGGTTATCCCATCGTGGGTGATCGAACTTATAGTGCCAGTAAAATTAACAATAAGCGTTCGCTGGCTGCAAGCAACTTTCAGAGGCAAGCCTTGCATGCGACAAAATTAGAGTTAAGTCACCCGTCGTCTAATGAACACCTTATATGGCATGCGGAACTGCCAACAGACATCTCCGACCTCCTCACTGCCCTGAGAAAAACAATATAATTTTTATAGTATGGAGCCATTTCCTAGCAGTTGGATCATTCCAGACTGGCCAGCGCCAGCCAATGTCAAAGCATTTATTACAACGCGAATCGGCGGATTAAGCACGGGAGATTACGCGGAATTTAATTTGGCGAATCACGTAGGGGACAATGCAGCACATGTTGCAGGAAATCGCGCATTCCTGAGAAACTTCTTGCCGAGCGAACCGAAATGGTTGAATCAGATCCATGGAAATTCTGTTGTTATTGCCGACGATATAGACCACCCCGTAACGGCCGACGCGGCATTTACGCGCGCTTCTAGTGTCGTTTGCGTTGTCATGACTGCGGATTGTTTGCCCATCTTGTTCTCGGATCGTCGCGGTCAATGTATTGCGGTGGCACACGCAGGGTGGCGCGGATTAAGAGACGGCGTAATTGAAAACACGGTGAAAAAAATGTCCGTCCCATCTAGCGAGCTACTCGCCTACCTCGGCCCGGCGATAGGGCCAAGTATATACCTTGTCGAAAACGACCTTAGGGACACATTCTTGGCTATTGACGAAAACAGCAGAATCGCGTTTACTTCTCACCCTTGCGGCAAGTGGCACGCAAACCTATACGAGTTGGCCCGTCTACAACTCTTAAAGATAGGGGTAAATAATATTACCGGTGGCGATTTCTGTACCTTCCGCGATCCCACTCGTTTCTATTCGTATAGACGTGATCATACTACCGGTAGGGAGGCGACCATGATCTGGCGCTGCGATGGTCGTGAGCTAAACTAAAGACTAACTATTTACCTTAAGGATCACCAATGTCTGTAATTGCCTGGATTATTACAACGAGTTTTCTCGGCGGCGTACTGAGCATTCTTTTCGCTTGGGGGCTTGCAATAAAGGCGACACCATCTCGGATTCCGCTATTTATTAGTTACGCGGTGGGTGCATTACTCGGCGCTGTTTTCTTAGAAATTCTCCCGCACGCGTTCGAGGAGACGAACAATATAAAGCAAATGTCCGTGACCATTCTTGCGGGTATTCTGCTATTTTTCTTTCTCGAAAAAATGGTGCTCTGGCGTCACTGCCACATAGAGGAATGCGAAGCGCATGATCCGCATAAGCACTCTCACGATCATGGACGTAGCGGGCTACTCATCACGGTAGGCGACACCTTTCATAATTTTGTTGATGGCGTGCTGATTGCCACCGCCTTCATGGTAGATATTCATCTTGGAATAATCACATCGATTGCGATCATCGCTCACGAAATTCCTCAAGAGGTTGGAGATTTCTTAATCTTGTTACACTCGGGATATTCAAAACGTAACGCGTTACTCATAAATCTTGCGTCTAGTGTTGCCACCGTCATCGGTGGTACGCTTACCTATTTTACGTTGCAATCTATGCAGCACTGGACTACCCCTTTGTTGGGGCTTGCAGCAGCAAGCATGCTTTATGTTTCCGTAGCTGACCTAATTCCAGGGTTGCATAAACGTCCAGAAATTCATGCGACACTCCAACAATCTACGCTAATTGCTATGGGTATAAGCTCAATCTGGGTTGCCGACTATCTTGTACATCGATTTATTTAGCGTCTAAAAAAATCGATGTACAAGATAGTCG
>CANMPU010000077.1 GCA_947499755.1 Betaproteobacteria bacterium
TCTGGGTGTTCCGTCGATTTGAGTATATCTTTCACCGTGATCAGACCACACAGTTCATAGCGATCATTGACCACTAACACGCGCTCTAAACGATGGCGATGCATTAAAGCCTTGGCCTCATCGCGCGACGTGCCTTCTTTGACTGTGACTAGGCGCTCACGCGGCGTCATGATATTTTTTACTGGCTGGTCTAAATTTGACTCGAAGCGTAGATCACGGTTGGTAACAATACCTACAACCAATTTCCCTTGTACGACAGGAAGACCTGAAATACGGTGGCGACGCGTAAGCGCCAATACGTCACGCACCACCATGTCCGGTGAAATTGTAATAGGATCTTTCACGACACCACTCTCGAAACGCTTCACCTTAGAGACTTCCATCGCTTGCAGGGCGGCCGTCATATTTTTGTGGATGACTCCTAAGCCACCTTCTTGTGCTAGCGCAATCGCCAAGTTAGATTCCGTGACGGTATCCATTGCCGCAGATACTAACGGTATGTTTAGTTGGATAGAGCGCGTAAGCTGAGTGCGGAGCGCGACATCGCGTGGCAGGACGTTGGAGTGGGCGGGGACAAGAGAAACATCATCAAAAGTAAGCGCCTTTTGAACCAATTGCATAATTTCCCCTTGCGCAAAGGACCTATTATACGGCGATGTCTTTGTAGCGTAAATAATCCCAGGTAATTAGTTTTGACATTGACGGCAGGTGAATAAACAGTTATTTTCCAAATCGTTCAATTTTTATAGGAAAGCGCTATGTCACGTTTTATTGCCTTTCTCATTTTCTTCGCCTGCGCCACAACCTGTCTGGGCGAAATTCACCACTGGGTAGATGCGGAAGGAAAGGTTCACTACACAGATCAACCCCCACCTGCTACGGCTAAAGAAGAGAAAAAAACAATAACCCCCGCGCGCACCAACGCACCGGCGGCATCATAGACAAAAAGCGTAGACAAACAGGATTTGGAATTTCGTCAGCGTCACGCCAAAGCGGACGAAGAGCGCGTTAAGCAGGAGAAAGCCGCCACCGATGAAAAAGAGCGCAAAGAAAATTGTGAACGCGCAAAAGGACGGTTGGCTAGCCTAAAAGCGGGAGGTCCGACTGTTAGGTATAACGATAAGGGCGAACGGGTCTACTTAAGCGATAGCGAAATTAAACAAGAAATAGTAACTGCACAAAAAACAGTAGACGGCTGGTGCAATCCGCAAAAAACGGGGAATTACCCGACTCCCATTATTTCGCGCGTCTTTGCGCTTTCACTTTTTTCTGCCTCGATTCTTTCGCATCAGAAATCAACGTTCGATACACCTCAATGCGATCGTTTGATTTTAATAGGTAGGTTGCGTCGACAACTTTGCCGAATATCCCCAGTTGCTTATTCTCTAGCTTTGTCGTCAGACCTTCAAACGGTGGGGATAAATACTGCAACGCTTCACCTAACGTAGATCCGGCAGGAACTTGCATCGTCATTTGTTTCGTCTCATGCGACAAGGCCGATACCAGCGTCACCGTGATGTCTGCATCCAGATTCTCTTGTGTTTTCCCTGCGTGCACCATGCTCAATAGTAAGCCACATTAGACCAATATGTCTTCCGCGCGTTTGATAAACGCATCGACAAAGGAATTTGCCACGTAGTGGAAAACTGGCCCGAATAATCGCTCCAGCAATCGGTTGGAAAATTCATAATGGAGCTCCAATTGTACTTTGCACCCATGATCTCCTATCTGTATAAACTGCCAATGTCCGTCTAGATGCTTGAACGGGCCCTGCACTAACTTTATCGTAATACTCGATGGCTCACGTTTCACATTTTCCGTTGTGATGCTTTGCCGAACGTGATGATAATTAATCTTAATGGTTGCACGGGTAATATTCTCATCCCGAAACACGACCCCTGTTTCATGACACCAAGGTAGGAATTCTGGATATTTTTCCACATTGTCCACGAGCGCAAACATTTGACTGGCCGTAAAATTAACCAATGCAGATTTATGTATTTTTGCCATCTTATAACTTAGGCACAAAGGCCACGACAGGTAAGCTGTTAGAATACCGCAAACTGTTTATGATCCGAATAATAAATGTCTATCGCACAAAATAAAAAAGCTTACTACGACTATTTCATTGAAGAGAAATATGAAGCTGGCATTGTACTCGAAGGCTGGGAGGTCAAGGCGATTCGCGCAGGGCGCATTCAACTGCGGGAAGCCTACGTTGTCATTCGCCATGCCGAACTTTACTTGATCGGCTGCCATATTACCGCACTTGCTACTGCATCGACGCACGTGCAACCAGATCCGACACGCACGCGTAAACTTCTGTTACATGCGGACGAAATTCAAAAGCTAATCGGAAAAGCAGAGCGCGCCGGCTACACCTTGGTTCCGATAGACGTACATTACACGCGCGGCAAGATTAAACTCGAAATTGGTTTGGCCAAAGGAAAAAAACAACATGACAAGCGCGCCGCGGAGAAGGACAAAGAGTGGGTACGTGAGCGTCAGAAAATAATGAAATCCAAAACGTAGGCGACGCGGCATTGCGATCTGACGTGGACATGTTAAGCGATTTCCACGGCCAAGATCGCAAACAGTCGTTTTATTAGAACCACGAACAGGCAACGCGCAGAAAACGCGGCCTGTCCGCCAGCGATGACCAAACTTGTTGGGGTGGCCAATGGGACTCGAACCCACGACAACCGGAATCACAATCCGGGACTCTACCAGCTGAGCTATGGCCACCATCGAAAACGAGCAAACACGACGCTGAATCAACATAGTGTTTGGCGTGCCCGGCAGGACTCGAACCTGCGACCCCCAGCTTAGAAGGCTGGTGCTCTATCCGGTTGAGCTACGGGCACTCTACTCGAACCGGGTCAAATCGTTGGTCGGGGTGGAGAGATTTGAACTCCCGACATCCTGGTCCCAAACCAGGCGCGCTACCAGGCTACGCTACACCCCGGAAAGGGGGGTAATATACTCTCTATAGTGAGCCAACGTCAATTTCACCGCTGCGACAGAGCGTCCGGTCGGGGGATTTTGCTCTTTTGTTGCGGTATAATGCAAATCCTGCTATAAAGGTCGATTTTTTAGGAAGAGTGCCGTATGCCCACAGAAACACGGAAGTCATATTCGCCAAAAAAGAGCGAGGCATACATGAATGCGAAACAACGTGCGCATTTCCGTAAAATATTAGAGGCTCAGAAGTCAGAACTAAGTAAAGACATAGACCGCACAGTTCATACGATGCAGGACGAAGCGACTGTTTTTGCCGATCCAAACGATCGCGCAAGCCAGGAGTCAGATATCGCGCTTGAGCTTAGAAATCGAGACCGCGAGAGAAAACTAATCAAGAAAATTGACGAAACGATTTCAGAAATCGACGCGGGCGAATATGGCTACTGCGAGAATTGCGGCGTTGAAATTGGCCTGAAACGATTAGAAGCACGCCCAACAGCAACGCTGTGTTTCGATTGTAAGACCTTAGACGAACTTAGAGAGAAGCAGCTGGCGAAGTAAGCTACGGCATTTCTGCCGTAACGTCGCCGACCTCAATGCATTTCTGCGGTTACCGCCTTCATACTTAGACGCAGCCTGCCCTTATCATCCGCCTCTAGTACCTTGACGCGAACTGATTGCCCTTCTTTTAGGTGCTCAGCGACACTATTTACGCGTTCATTAGCAATTTGCGAAATATGAAGTAGTCCATCCTTTCCTGGCAGCACGCTGACTATTGCACCAAAATCGAGAAGCTTCAATACGATGCCCTCGTAAATTTTTCCAACCTCAACCTCTGCGGTGATATCTTCAATCCGTTTCTTTGCTAGATCACCGCCTTCAGATGAAATACATGCGATGGTGACGGTGCCGTCTTCAGCAATATCTATAGTCGTTCCGGTTTCTTCGGTCAGTGCGCGAATGACCGCACCGCCCTTTCCTATCACGTCACGAATTTTGTCTTGCTTAATCTTTAAGACAATAATGCGCGGCGCAAAGGCGGAAATCTCCGTCCGAGGTACGGGTAACGCGTCTTTCATGATGTTGAGTATGTGTAGCCGCGCTTCCGATGCCTGATGGAGCGCAACGTGCATGATCTCCTTCGTGATGCCGTTAATCTTTATATCCATCTGTAGCGCGGTGATACCCTTATCCGTACCGGCAACCTTAAAGTCCATGTCGCCAAGATGATCCTCATCACCCAGGATATCTGTTAATACCGCGAAGCGCTTACCGTCCTTGATTAACCCCATAGCAATACCTGCCACATGGGCTTTAAGCGGCACTCCAGCATCCATGAGCGCGAGACAGCCGCCACATACGGAGGCCATTGAACTGGAGCCGTTAGATTCTGTAATTTCTGATACCAGCCTCAGTGAATAACCAAACTCCTCCGGGGTTGGCAGTACCGCGAGCAATGCGCGCTTCGCCAAGCGTCCATGGCCAATTTCGCGCCGCTTTGGTGTGCCGACGCGCCCGGTTTCCCCGGTCGCATAAGGTGGCATGTTGTAATGCAACATGAATCGATCGGAATATTCGCCTTGAAGCGCGTCTATCGTTTGTTCATCACGCGCTGTACCCAGTGTTGCCACAACTAGCGCCTGAGTTTCACCTCGGGTAAATAAGACGGAGCCATGAGCACGAGGGAGCACATTCGAGCGAATGGTAATTGGTCTGACGGTGCGGGTATCGCGTCCATCAATACGTGGCTCGCCATTGAGGATTTGACTGCGTACGATACTCGCTTCCAGCGCCGCAAACTCCGCTTTAATCGAATTGATTGTGTCGGTATCGCTAGAGTCTCCAATTAAGGCGTCACACACGCGGCTGCGTATCGCTTCTACACGCTCTGAGCGCGCTTGCTTTTGCCGTATCGTATATGCTTGATTCAGGTCTGTATCAGCAAGTTCCTTAATTTTCGCTACGATCGCCATGTCCTTTTCAGGCGGCGCCCAATCCCACAATGGTCGTGCAACTTCGTCGACGAGTTCGTTAATCGCGTTGATCACTACTTGCATTTGCTCGTGTCCGTAAACAACCGCTCCCAGCATTACATCTTCGGAAAGCTCATGTGCTTCGGATTCAACCATTAGGACTGCTTGTTGCGTACCAGCGACGACTAGATTCAGTTGGGATGTCGTCAGTTCTGTCAAACTCGGATTTAATACATATTGACCATCCACATAACCAACCCGTGCCGCACCTACCGGTCCATTAAAGGGTATTCCTGAAATTGACATTGCCGCCGATGCCCCAATAATCGCCGGGATATCTGAATCAACTTCGTTATTAGACGACATTACCGTGGCAACAATTTGCACTTCATTGTAAAAATCATCTGGAAATAAGGGACGCAGAGGTCTGTCGATTAAACGCGACGTAAGAATTTCTTTCTCAGACGGGCGACCTTCGCGTTTAAAGAAACCGCCAGGGATTTTTCCTGCAGCATACGTGCGTTCCTGATAATCCACCGTTAGTGGAAAAAAGTCCTGGCCAGGTTTTACGTCTTTTTTTCCGACGACAGTGACTAATACTACAGTGTCATCTAAGGACACCATGATTGCGCCGTGTGCTTGACGGGCGATTTCGCCAGTCTCTAGAATAAGCTGATGTCGGCCGTAACTTAGAACTTTTTTTATGTGTTTCAAAGTAATTTTCCTTTACTCATGCCAAGGTTTTGTGGGATCACGCGATCGAGATAGCGGCTATTCCGTCAAAAAATCGCGATGTAAAGCCAAACAAACTGCAGCAATTATTTGCGCAAGTTTAATTGGCCGATG
>CANMPU010000078.1 GCA_947499755.1 Betaproteobacteria bacterium
CCGCAACATGCGGGCTTTTTTAATTTTACCAAACCCTTATTTTAGTTTGGTCTCTTTGTACATGACGTGTTTACGCACCCTAGGGTCAAACTTTTTTATTTCCATTTTCTCTGTTTGGGTACGCTTGTTTTTTGTCGTCGTATAGAAATGCCCAGTACCGGCACTAGATTCAAGTTTAATTTTTTCACGCATCGTTATTCTTCCCTAAGATGGCACTAAGCCCGGTCGAGTTCTGCAAGAACGACCTCGATGCCTTTTTTATCGATAGTGCGCAGACCAGCTTGGCTAATACGCAACCGCACCCACCTGTTCTGGCTTTCGACCCAAAATCGGTGATATTGTAGGTTGGGAAGAAATCGCCGCTTGGTCTTATTGTTAGCGTGGGAGACGTGGTTCCCATTTTGTGGCTTCTTGCCGGTAATTCTGCAAACCCGTGCCATGATGATTAGTGCCTTGAAAAGTTGGCTATTATACAGTAGTCGAGTTTAGTAACTCAAGCCAAAATGCCTATTTATCGCGGGTCATCGATAGGCGAAGGCTATTACAGTAGGAAGCGCCTATTCTTTTTTCCCAGCCAATTCGAGCAGCGTGCCGTCGACAAGCTCCTCTTTCTGCTACAGCCGCTGCCACGCCTCGTGTAGAGGTATGCGGTGGTAGCGATCCGGGAAATGCGTAGCGAGTAGCCGCGATACCTCCGGGTAGTAACGTGGATTCATGCCAGGAAAAATGTGATGTTCGGTGTGATAGGAAAAATTGTCATGTAGCCAATTCATCCCGCGCGGAACAATAACTGAGGTGGAACCCAGTAACGGTTCGGAATGCGGAAAGAGCGGCTTCAGCCGGTGATTAGTCCAGATGTAAGTCATGGTTACCGCCGATGCAACGAGGAGCGGCACCACCACCGCAAATAGATAATGCAGCCAGTTCCCGCCGCACAGATACCAAATGCCAAGCTGCATGAGCCCGATAGGTATAAGCTCCAAAGCGACAGCACGTCGTTGTTGTACTGTGTACACCGGTTTGTACGTCACGATTGATGGCTTGTACGTACCCGGGAGAAGAGCGGCGGTTAGATGCCGCAAGATATAAGTGATGAAATGCGACAACACTAAGGGCTGAAATAGTGTCGCTTTGGGATGGGGGAAAACATCCGGTTAAACGCGCGGACTGCGCCGGTGTTCTCGCTGGCAAGATAGCCCCGATCAGGATCGCGAACGGTGTTGGTTTCGGCGTGATGCGTGCGATTGTGTAGGCATTGCCACAAGGTAGGGGGAATGATATTGCTACCCCAGAGTATCAACTGCAGAGCGTAGCGCAGCCTGCCCTTACGCAATATCGAGCCGTGCGTCAGATCGTGCGCCAGGAACAACATAGAACCGGCGCTGTGTCCGATAAACAGAGACATCACCGCCATTAATACTACTGAATTGGTATAGCGAATAACGAGCCAGCCTGCGACAACAACGAGCATATGGAATGCGATGCGCCACAAATGGCTAGAATGGGGTGCAAATGCCTCTTCTGGAAGTAATGGCCGTATTACACAAACATACTCATCATGCCGCATCAGCGCGGGCATCGAGTCTCTAGTGTTCAGTTCGGCGCCGTAGGGACGGTTCAAGTCATGTTCTCGACTTCGGTCCATAGTCGCCGCTTCAGCGCTAGACGCCTCTGCAGACCGCGTTGTCCTAAAGTCATACGCCCTAGCGGCGGCGCATTCAAGCGTGATTTTTTCACTCATGGCAATTCTCCCTTGAGATGGTACTCTATGACTGGGTCGATAATGCGAGTACTCTATATACCCTTCATATGATACAGTAATTTATTTTACTAACTCAAGGCAAAACCCCCTACCCTTTAAGTGGCGCCCTCCCAAAAACCGTTATGGTATTCATTAGACGGTCGAAAATTTACTCGCGCTCGCTATATTCAACCACGCACATCTCGCGCTGGAATAGTGGGGCTATACGTTACTTTCCTCAAAATCCGCGTGGCGTCCACGCCGCAGACGGAAACGCCAATCTAGCATTGCTACAGTTGCTGGCGGAGAAATTTAGGGTCCCGGGGGGAAATGTCCGCCTCGTACGCGGCGCGCAGTCGCGCAGTCGCGCAAAAAAATTGTAGAAATCGAAGCATCTCAGATTCATCCTGAAACGCTGCCAGCAGGATAGATGCTGTATTGTACGCTGGCACTATCAACCACCGCACCCAAAAAACAATCATGAAAGGAATCCGATGAAAACTCTTATTACTTCTATCGCTATTTCGTTATTTCTCGCGTTGGCGATAAATTCAGGAATCGCTTCAGCGAACCCACAACATCAGAAAATGAAAGCGTGTAGTGGGGAGGCAAAAGCAAAAAATCTTAAAGGTCAAGAACGTAAGGATTTTATGAAAACCTGTCTTTCTACTGATCAGCTCCCCGAGGAGAAAAAGGACGAGGCTAAGACCATGACGCCGCAACAAGAGAAAATGAAGAAATGTAACGCAGATGCGCGTGAGAAAAGCCTCAAGGGCCCAGACCGCAAATCATTTATGAAGAGTTGCTTAAGCGCCTAAACAGCGAATAGTGCGTCGGCGCGCTCGCGTCGACGCACTCTTGCTATAAGATGCCGCGTTCGGCAAAAGACAAACATCCACCCCTACCCACGATAAAGTGGTCCAATACCTTAATATCCACAAGCGCCAAAGCGCTTTTTAGCGCGTCCGTAAGCGTCTTGTCCGCAGCGCTCGGTTCGGCGATACCCGAAGGGTGATTATGTGCAAATATCATGGACGCTGCATTGTGAACCAATGCTCGTTTTACGATTTCGCGCGGATACACACTAGTTTGCGCTAATGTCCCGCGGAATAATTCCTCGCTCGCGATAACCCGATTCTGAACGTCTAAGAAAATCGCCAAAAATACTTCATGTTCTTTTCCTTGCAGCGTTAGGCGTAAAAATTCGCGCACCGATGTAGGCGAGCTCAGCACGTCGCTACATTTGAGCTCTTCCTGTAAACCGCGTTTAGCCATTTCGATCGCGGCCTGCAATTGCGCATATTTGGCAGGTCCCAATCCTGGCGCTTCGGAAAATGTCCTTAGGTCTGCTGCGAATAGAGCCGATAAACTACCAAAGCGACTAATGAGATCGCGCGCTAAATCAACCGCGCTCTTGCCTTTGACACCGGTACGTAAAAAAATAGCGAGTAACTCCGCTTCGCTTAAGGCTTGTGGGCCTTTTTGCAGTAATTTTTCACGGGGTCTATCGTCTTCTGGCCAATCGGTAATCGCCAAGCGTCGCCCTTTCTAGTAAGATAATTTATTATGAATGATCCTACCAAAAAACGCATTCTTCTAGGGCTTACCGGCGGTATCGCTGCTTATAAGGCAGCGGAGCTCTTGCGTCTATTGAAACAAGAGGAAATCGACGTACAAGTTGTGCTCACTGAAGCTGCTAGCCGCTTCGTCGGCGAAGCAACGTTGCAAGCGCTATCTGGCAATCCGGTGTATAGCGATCTATGGGATTCACGGATAAATAACAATATGGCGCACATTGAATTGTCGCGTGATCGTGGCGCAATTGTCATTGCTCCTCTGCAGACTTTATCGCAAAGCTTGCCCATGGCCTTGCAGATGATTTACTTTCGACCTTATGTCTTGCACGCGAATGTCCACTAGCCGTAGTTCCCGCAATGAATCGCAGCATGTGGGAAAACCCTGCGACGCAGCGCAATATCGCTCAATTGCGTCAGGATGGCATTGTCGTATTCGGCCCCGCTTCTGGTGCCCAAGCTTGTGGTGAAACCGGGATGGGGCGCATGCTGGAAGCGCAGGATTTGCTCTACACCATTAGCGCCTGGCTGCAGCCGAAATACTTGCAAGGCAAACGGGTTCTCGTCACTGCCGGCCCCACATTCGAAGCGATAGATGCCGTTCGTGGTATTACGAATTTAAGCTCTGGAAAAATGGGGTTTGCAATCGCGCGTGCTGCTTATGAGGCAGGTGCCGACGTCACATTGATTGCTGGACCGACAGCCTTAGCTACTATCAGTACAATCGACGTTGTAAAAGTAACGACGGCCGTAGAGATGTTTTCAGCGGTGAGAGAACGGATCGCAGCAAACGAACTATTTATCAGTGTTGCTGCGGTTGCGGACTATCACGTCACGAGCCCGAGTACGCAAAAAATAAAGAAAGACTCACAAAATTTGAGACTGGAACTCAATCTGAATCCCGATATTTTGCAGTATGTCACAGAGTTACCAAACCCGCCCTTTTGCGTCGGATTTGCTGCGGAAAGCGAAAACCTTTATGAAAATGCGGAAAAAAAGCGCCGTCGCAAGAATCTACCGCTACTTGCCGCAAATCTGGCGCAGACTGCGATCGGTAGCGACGATAACGAGCTTATCTTATTTGATGATCGCGGTAGTCACGTGTTACCGCGCGCAGCAAAACTTACCCTTGCACGACAGTTAATCCAACATATTGCTGTGCTTTATTCCGAGCACTTGACGCAACTAACTATAAAAAAGTAGCTAAGCCATGCAGAAAATTGACATTAAGATTTTGGATGCTCGGCTACGTGAACAAATGCCGCAATATGCGACGCCTGGTTCCGCGGGGTTAGACCTAAGGGCGTGTATTGACGCGACAATTATGTTGGAACCTGGAAAATCCGAACTTATACCCGCAGGTATCGCAATTTATCTTGGCGATCCCAATTTAGCGGCGCTGATACTTCCGCGATCTGGGTTAGGACACAAACACGGTATTGTGCTTGGAAACCTAGTTGGTTTAATTGATTCTGACTATCAAGGGCAAATATTTGTTTCGTGCTGGAATCGCGGACAAACTACGTTTAGACTCAATCCGATGGAACGGATTGCGCAACTGATTGTGGTACCCGTAGTTCAAGTTGGTTTTAACGTTGTCGATAATTTTGCAGAAAGCACTCGTGGCGCTGGAGGATTCGGGAGTACGGGAAAACATTAATGAAAAACACATCGCATAAAACCGCCATAATATTATTTGCACATGGTTCGCGTGATGTAGGTTGGGCGGGGCCGGTGCATCTGATTCGTAATTCCATTCTGGTGATGGCACCGGAAACAAATGTGCACATAGCGTTTCTAGAGTTTATGCAACCGACCCTAGAAGAGACGATTGCTGCCCTTGCGGCCGAGGCGGTGGACCGCGCTACACTTATCCCGCTTTTTATATCGCCTGGCAAGCATGTCAAAACTGATCTTGCAAAAATACTAGACAAAATCAAAATAACACACCCGAAAATGCGTATTACTATCGGCTCCTCCATCGGTGATTCAGAAGATATGCGTGAAACTCTAGCAGATTGGGCGTATCGAACTCATCGCGATGCGTGCCGTTCCTAATCCCAGAAACTATTTTTTCTTAGTTACGTTTTGCGCGCTGTTCTGTTGTATTTCTGGAACCGCGTACGCGGCGTCGGAATTAACTGTCATCGTCAAAGCGGAAATAATTCAAATTGAAATTGCTGCAACTAAAGCTGAGCGTGAACGCGGCCTGATGTTTAGAAAGCACCTGAAAAAAAATCATGGTATGTTATTTGTTTTTCCAGAATCTGATTACATCTCTATGTGGATGGCCAATACCTATGTCCCGCTTAGCGTCGCTTTTATCGATAATGATGGGGTAGTCATTAACGTAGAGAATATGGCGCCACTTACGACCGACTTACATAGCGCACGTACCCCAGCAAAATATGCACTTGAAATGCAA
>CANMPU010000079.1 GCA_947499755.1 Betaproteobacteria bacterium
ATGAATAACTGGAGTTTCTGGTTGTTGCCCCCAGCCGCATTGCTTCTCATGGCGTCTCTGTTGGTTCCTGGTGGCGCCACCGCAGGTGGTTGGACCTTATATCCTCCGCTCTCGATTCAAATGGGTATGGGGCAAGATATGGCCATTTTCGCGATCCATATCATGGGGGCCTCTTCCATTATGGGCTCCATTAACATAATTACCACCATCCTCAATATGCGCGCACCCGGTATGACGCTAATGAAGATGCCGCTCTTCGTATGGACTTGGTTGATTACTGCCTATCTATTAATCGCAGTGATGCCGGTACTGGCTGGGGCAGTAACTATGCTTCTTACAGATAGGCATTTCGGTACGCACTTCTTCAACGCGGCTGGTGGCGGAGACCCAGTACTCTTCCAGCACATATTCTGGTTCTTCGGGCATCCAGAGGTCTATATCATGATATTGCCAGCATTTGGCATCGTATCTCAGGTAATTCCTGCATTCGCGCGCAAACCACTGTTTGGTTATGCCTCTATGGTATACGCGACTTCGTCCATTGCCATCCTTTCTTTCATCGTTTGGGCACATCATATGTTTTCCGTCGGCATGCCGGCGGCGGGGCAGCTATTCTTCATGTATTCCACTATGCTGGTCGCGGTCCCCACTGGGGTTAAGGTATTCAACTGGATCGCGACCATGTGGAGGGGCTCAATGACATTTGAAACCCCGATGTTGTTCTCGATAGGATTTATCTTTCTTTTCACCATGGGCGGGTTTACTGGCTTAGTTCTCGCCATTGCCCCGGTAGATATCCAGTTGCACGACACCTATTACGTTGTTGCACACTTCCATTATGTATTGGTCGCCGGCGCGCTCTTCGGAATTTTCAGCGGCGTTTATTTTTGGTATCCGAAATGGACTGGGCGTATGTATAACGAGACGCTTGGAAAACTACATTTCTGGTTATCGATGATTTTTTTCAATGTGACTTTCTTTGTGCAGCATTTTCTAGGCCTTGCAGGCATGCCACGTCGCATTCCAGATTACGCGGTGCAATTCACAGATTTTAATATGATATCTTCCATAGGCGCATTTGGTTTTGGCCTGACGCAACTCATATTCCTCTACAACATTATGCGCAGCGTGAACAATGGCGCGAAAGCCGCTGACAAGCCATGGGAAGGCGCGGATACTTTGGAATGGACTCTGCCCTCTCCAGCGCCCTACCATAGCTTTGAAACACCGCCGCTAGTGAAATAAGGTTGAGGTAAATTCTTAATGGTTAATTTGGACACAAACCAGCAAGTGCTGCAAAAGCGCAAAATGCGCACAGCGTGGGTTTTGGTCGCGATTGTGATAGTGTTTTTCATTGGCGTTTTTATTAGGCATTTGCAATGAATTCCACCAACAATAAACCGTTGCTACGAAAACTAATCGTTATCGCGTGCTGCATGTTCGGCTTCGGGTTTGCGTTGGTGCCGTTTTATGAAAAAATCTGTCAAGTAACTGGCATAAATAACCTGGCACGCGCCGATACCGTTGCAAGTGCTTCCCAATTAGATACCAGCCGGTCAGTCACGATAGAATTTGATGCTAATCTTCGCGATGGCTTGCCTTGGTCGTTTCGCCCATTACAAACAAGCGTCACCGTCCACCCTGGGCAATTAGTGCAAGTCATGTACGAGATTACGAATACCAGTAATGCGTCAGTTACCGGCCAGGCGATACCGTCTTATGCGCCACAGCTAGCAGCGGCCTACTTTAAAAAAATGGAATGCTTTTGCTTTACCCAGCAGACGTTCAAACCTCAGGAAACGCGGAAAATGCCCGTAGTATTCGTGGTAGGGCACGACCTACCAATAGGCGTCAATACAATTACGCTGTCGTATACGTTTTTTGTTGTTGAGGGGAACACCAAGAAATTGGGTTAGCGTCGCGCTACATGGCTAAGGCAAGCATTGTTGAAGTAATAAAAGCTGTATTGAGTGGCTTTTTCGGTATACGTCGCGGCGCCGATTTAGAGAACGACGCCGCACGGATCAAACCCGTCCAAGTCATTTTGATTGGCATTGTTTGCGCTGGTTTACTGGTTTTAGGGTTGGTGATCTTAGTCAAGAGCATCACAAGCTAAGCCAGAATATGAAGCAGCCGTTTATTTCTTAAGGAGAAGCAATAATGAGTGCAAACTCAAACCGATATTACATTCCCGAGCCATCGCATTGGCCAATTATAGGTTCGGCTGCATTACTTTGTATGGCAATCGGCGCAACCATGTTCATGAACCACATCACGGTGCCTGGTCTTTCGGTATTGCTCGTCGGCTTGGCAATTTTGGTATACATGTTAGTTGGCTGGTTTGGAACAGTATCCCGCGAAAGCGAAAGCGGGAAATTTAATACCCAGGTTGACGGCTCTTTTCGGTGGGGAATGAGTTGGTTCATCTTCTCTGAAGTCATGTTCTTTGCGGCATTCTTTGGTGCATTGTTCTATACGCGCGTGCTATCCGTTCCCTGGTTAGGCGATATAGACCACAAAATACTGTGGCCCGATTTCGTCGCTAAATGGCCGGTGACGGGGCCCGGTATTACCGAACAGTTTACGCCGATGAGTGCGTGGGGACTACCAGCGATCAATACGCTGATCCTCTTGACCTCCGGCCTTACCGTTACCTTGGCACATTGGGCACTTAAGAAAGGCAATCGCGGGCAACTTAATTTGTGGTTGTTTGTGACGGTTGCGCTAGGGATTTTCTTCCTGACCTTACAGGGGTGGGAATATGTTCACGCCTACAATGAACTCAATCTAAAGCTAACGATGGGTGCTTATGGTGCAACCTTTTTTATGCTGACCGGTTTTCATGGATTCCATGTGACCTTAGGCACCATCATGTTAATAGTCATTTTGGGCCGCTGTCTTGCAGGCCATTTTAAGCCGGACAGTCACTTCGGGTTTGAAGCGGTCTCGTGGTACTGGCACTTTGTCGACGTGGTGTGGCTATTACTGTTCGTACTCGTTTATTGGGCCTAGCAGGTAAACGAAAAAATCGCCGCAACCTGCAGCGATTTTTTCTTAGTGCCTGTCTAGGTCAATGGTGTTATAAGCCCTGTTTGGGTATGAAGCCAAAATGAAACCCAAGTAGCAGAAATGCGAATAGCGCGATTGAGAGTGCAATACGCACTGTAAGCGCCTTCACAGTACGATCGGATTGCCCTTTGTCTTTTACCAAAAAATACAAAGCCGAACCCAAGCTTGTCAGGATGAAGACGATAAATACGATAACGATGAGTTTCATGAGCACATTAAGAATATTGTGTTCTCAGTGTAGCCGAAGCGATAACCCCTTTCCATACGCATGCGCGTTAAATTTATTTTCCGGCCAACGTTGTGGCCTAGCATCGCCGCTTGCTTCGGTATTTTAGCGACTTTGGCCTTAGGGAATTGGCAACTGGGTCGAGCGCAAGAAAAGATTGCGCTACAGCAACGCTTAGAATCCGCAAATTCTAGTCCGCTGTTGGCGGTGCCCACGCACGCTGTAGATGCTCGCAGCTATGAATGGCGTCGCGTTGCCGTGACCGGAAGATTTGTTCCAAAATACTCGGTGCTTTTGGACAATCGTATATTACAGGGCGTCGTCGGTTATGAAGTAGTCACCCCGCTACGCATTGACGGTAGCGAAAAGCATATTTTGGTCGATAGAGGGTGGATACAAGCGGAAACTCGGCGTGAGCACTTACCCACGATTACGACGCCAGCTGGCGTCGTACATATTAGCGGATTAGCCGTTGTTCCCAGTCGACAATTTTTAGAGCTAACAGATCAAACTGTCAGCGGCGCGGTATGGGAAAACCTTGTGATAGAGCGCTATAGAAAATTAGTTCCACTAAACATTCACGGGTTTATTATCGAGCAGCAAAACTCTCTAGATGATGGATTAAAACGAAGTGCGCGCCGCCCACACGATAGCGGCGTCGCCAAGCATCAAAGTTACGCCTTGCAATGGTTTGCACTGTGCGCCTTAATTTTCATTATTTATACCGTAACCAATGTGAGGCAGCAAAATAAATAACCGACTAAAGCTCGTAATAATTTTTTCTCTGTTTTGTGCGCCGGTGATTGCCAGTTCTCTAGTTTATCAGTATTGGAAACCGGAAAAATATACCAATTACGGCGAGTTAATAAGACCGACACCCATTTCTCAAGCACAGCTTGGACTTATCAGCGGCGGAACATTTTCTTTTGCGCAATTAAAGGGTAAGTGGATATTTCTTGCGCTTGATAATACCGATTGTTCTCCTGTATGCGTGCAGAAATTATATAAGATGCGTCAAATAAGGCTAACCCAAGGTAAGGAAATGAGTCGCATCGAGCGCGTATGGGTCACGTCTAAGAACCAAAGTTTTCTTTCGGAATACCCCGGTATGTGGGTAGTGAAGACCGACCTTAGTGTCGCTGCATCTCTACCGGCTCCTTCAAGTCCGAATGGATATATTTATCTAATTGACCCGCTCGGAAATGTCATGATGCGTTACCCACAGAATATCGAGCCGAAGAAAGTGGTCAAAGATATTACTCGTCTACTTAAAGTTTCTAGTGTGGGCTGATGTATAAAAAATTAATAATCATGACGACGGTGTTTGCATTTCTTCTGGTGATGCTGGGGGCGTTTGTACGCTTATCCGATGCTGGTTTGGGATGTCCAGACTGGCCAGGGTGCTACGGTCGCGTTGTAGCACCGCACTCTAGTCAGGCCTTGCAGGCTGCGCTAAGTGCATTTCCAAAAAACGATATCAATGCAAGCAAGGCATGGATAGAAATGACGCATCGCTATATTGCTGGCATTTTAGGCGTGATGATTCTATTAATTGCGGTGTTGTCCTGGTTGCAACGAAAGAAGCTTAAGCAAGCGCCAACCTTGCCGACCGCTCTGGTCGCTCTCATTATCTTACAGGCCGCACTAGGCATGTGGACCGTCACCCTACTTTTGAAGCCAGCCATCGTCACCCTACACCTTTTGGGGGGGATGGCAACGCTAGGCCTATTGACGTGGCTAGCGATGCGGCAGATTCGTTTTACAAGTGAGCACATTATCGACGGGGAACAAACGTTAAAATTGTTAGGGGGAATAGGTTTAGCGGTGGTGTGTGCACAAATCGCGTTAGGCGGATGGGTCAGCACAAATTACGCAGCACTTGCGTGCCCTGATTTTCCGACCTGCCACACGATGTGGCTACCCACGATGGAATTCCACCACGCATTTCAATTCAGCCGCGAACTTGGAATGACCGTTGAAGGTGGCTTACTCTCGAACGATAGTTTGACGGCAATCCATTGGATTCACCGTGTCGGCGCAGCGATCACGTTTGTGATTCTGGTCGCGCTTTCAATATGCGCCTCTAGAAGTTCAAGACTTAGGCCACTCGCGGGCGCTCTTTTACTGGTTGTCGCTACCCAACTGTCTCTAGGAATTGCTAACGTGCTCGCGAGTTTACCGTTAGCCGTTGCGGTCGCACACAATGGCGTTGCGGCATTATTGCTTATCCTAATGGTGATGTTAAACTTTCGCCTCAATCTAAGAGTGAAATAGGCAAGGGATATGGTACACACTTTAACTTGGCACCATGCGGGAACTCGCCTCCGCCAGTTTTATCAATTGTGTAAACCACGGGTTGTTTCGCTCATTGTCTTTACAGCGATCATCGGCATGTTTCTTTCTACGCCAGGTATGGTAGAGCTAAGCATACTAATTT
>CANMPU010000080.1 GCA_947499755.1 Betaproteobacteria bacterium
ATTCAAGGATTAAAGCATTTGGATCAAAACGGTGGTGATGTCAGAAAAGTAAAAGCAGTCGCCAGTGTGTTTTTGAGCCGTGTTGATACCTTGGTAGATAAAAAGCTAGAAGCAATGGGAACTCCATCAGCGATGGCGCTGCGCGGTAAAGCGGCCATCGCCATGTCGATAGTCGCGTACCAGCGCTATAAAGAAATTTTTCACGGCACGAGTTTTCAGGATTTGCGTAGTAAGGGTGCCCGCCCACAATACTTACTTTGGGCGAGCACGGGTACAAAAAATCCGAACTACAGAGATGTCAGGTATATCGAAGCGCTGATCGGCCCAGAAACCATAAACACCGTTCCAGATGGGACGCTGGCAGCGTTTCGTGACCATGGCAAGGCGCTCCTTACTTTGGAGCAATCAATAAAAGACGCGCAAGCGCAATACCAGGCTATCGAAGCGATCGGCATCGACATGACGGCTGTTGGGGAGCAGCTCCAGGTTGAAGGCGTAAAACTCTTCGACGAGGCGTTTGCTAAATTACTCGATTTTACCGCCTAGTTCGGTGTTTATTTACAGCGACGATTAAAGCAGCGAGGGAAGAATCTGACGTTAACGCGATGGTTACTGATTTTAGCGAATTGGATTTAATTTCAATTTGTTGTTAATGGAGGTAGCGTAGCGGCTGAAACGTTTCTGCTTTCTAGGGTATTAAATATGCAGCACTAACATCGGGAATGTTTATTTTCGATGGAGAAACACCAATTGACGGGGAGCTAAGATGATGAGCACGACAATAAGCGGAAAAGCCGAGATCGCCATGATAGGGCTAGGGCGCATGGGCGGAAAAATGGCAAGACGCCTCGAGCGCGGCGGCGTCAAAGTCGCGGCTTACGACCTTAGTTTCGATGTCGCAGAAAAGTTAAGTAAAGAAGGTGCGATTATTCCGTGCAAAACTGTCGCTGCGCTAATTCAAGAATTGCAGTCGCCACGCATCGTGTGGCTCATGTTACCGGCGGGTGGCCCCACGCGCCAAATGATAGAAACATTGCAACCATTGCTATCGGCGGGGGATGTGATAATTAATGGTGCCAACGCTTGGTATCAAGATACGATTAAAGAGGCCGAGCTACTATCTGCAAAGAAAATAAATTATGTCGACGCAGGTGTATCCGGCGGAATTTGGGGCTTCGCAAATGGCTATGCGCTAATGATAGGCGGCGAGAGCGCGGTGATTGCGCTTGCCACACCGATATTTAAAGCGCTCGCGCCCGCGCCGGACAAGGGTTGGCTGCACTGCGGACCCGTCGGTTCAGGGCATTTTGTAAAAATGATCCACAACGGAATTGAGTATGGAATGATGCAAGCCTTTGCCGATGGATTTGCGCTAATGAAAGGCAAGGAAGAATTTTCACTCGATATCGCGAAAATTTCCGAAATGTGGCGACATGGAAGTGTAGTGCGATCTTGGTTATTGGACCTTACTGCAGAGTTCCTGCAAAGCGATCAGAAGCTGGATAACATTGAGCCGTTTGTTGCTGATTCCGGCGAGGGACGCTGGACCGCATACGAAGCCATTGAGCAGGGGATTCCCGCGCCGGTTATGAGTCTTGCCCTGATGATGCGATTTGCAACCCAAGGTAAGAATGACTATCCCGCAAAATTACTTGCGATGATGCGTAAAGGTTTCGGCGGCCACGCCGTGAAGGCGGGTAGCTGAAATGAATGCCAATTCAACGATTGATCCATGCAATTTTGTAATTTTTGGCACAACGGGAAACCTATCTGCGATTAAATTATTGCCCGCGTTTTATCATCTGGAAGCGGCCAATCGCTTGCCGCAGGATTTTTATGTAACCGCATTCGCGCGTCGTGAATGGGGCTTAGACGAGTGGTGCAAATTTGTTGAAACCGAATTGACCAAGAAGCTTGGCGATAAATTGGATCGAGAGATCTTCGCCAAATTTATTAAGCGCATGGCCTACGTTCGCGGCGAACTCCACGATCTACAATCTTATAAAAATTTAAAACAGGAACTAGAACAACCCCGAGCGGGAAAGCGTGCGAATATTATATTTTACCTGTCGATTAAACCAGAGGCGAGCAGCGCGCTATTCTTATTAAGGTGGAAGAAATACCATAGTTGTTTTACTTTGCCTCTGTAATTTCCGGTATTCTAAATTTGATCGCTTGGCAAAATGCGAATACACGCGATACTATCACGCGTAACTCCTAAACAAATGTATGGTTGATCTTAAGTTTATTTTCTCCGAAGCTGGCCCCCTTGCGTCTACAATCGAGAACTACCGCTATCGCCCACAGCAATTAGAAATGGCGCAGTTGGTAGCAAATACTATTCGCGACAACAGAGTCGCAATGCTGGAGGCGGGCACCGGCACGGGAAAGACAGTTGCCTATCTCGTCCCAGCGCTTCTCGCTAACGGCAAAGTGATCATATCTACAGGAACGCGGACCTTACAGGATCAACTTTTTTATCGAGATATTCCTGTCACCCGTGAGGCATTAAACGTTTCTCTAAGTGTCGCTTTGCTAAAAGGGCGCGCTAATTACGTTTGCCATCATCATTTAGACCGCACGTTAAAAGAGGGAAGATTTTTAGATAGGCAAGAAGTCTCGTATTTACAAACGATATCGCGCTTCTTACATACGACAACCACTGGCGACAAGAGCGATCTGCCTGACGTGCCGGAGACGTCCCCAATATGGGCTGACGTGACGTCAACGCGTGACAATTGCCTCGGATCAGAATGCACCTTTTATAACGAATGCTTCGTGATGGCGGCGCGGCGTAGCGCACTACAGGCAGACGTGGTGGTTGTGAATCATCATTTGTTTTTTGCTGACGTATGGCTACGCGATGAGGGCATTTCCGAATTGTTGCCCGCGTGCAATACCGTGGTGTTTGATGAAGCCCACCAACTTCCGGACACGGCAAGCTTATTTTTTGGCGAATCGTTGTCTACAGGAAGATGTCTGGAATTGGCAAAGGATGTCCTGATCGAGGCAAAAATCAGTGTATTAGATTTCCCCGCGTTGTCGGCTGCTGCAGTTGCACTTGATCAAGTTACACGAGCGCTTCGGCAGGGCATAGGTAAAGAGGGTTATCGTTGCACCCTAAGGACAATTAAAAACCACGGATATTTTTCAAAATCATTAAGCGACGTACAGGACGCTTTGTTACGACTTAAAGATTTACTTGCAACACAGAAGGAGCGCTCTGAGGATCTCAAGCGCTGCTTTGAACGCTGTCGCGAAATGCTGTCGATATTAGCGCTTTGGAATAGTGAAACTGAAGACAATTATGTTCGATGGGTCGACATATTTGCGCAATCGCTTCAACTTAATATCACGCCATTATCTATCGCGGACGTATTTCGAAATCAGGTCCATGAACGCAAACGCTCGTGGATTTTTACTTCCGCGACGCTATCGGTAAATGGAGATTTCGCGCTCTATCGCGAGCAGCTTGGTTTGCCGGACGCGGATTGTTCCTCTTGGGAAAGCCCGTTTGATTATTCAAAATGTGCGCTACTTTATGTGCCGCAAGGGTTGTCTGATCCGAATAGCGATGACTATGTAGCAGACGTGGTGCGCGCCTCGCTCCCAGTAATTCGGGCAAATAACGGTAGGGCATTTTGCTTATTTACCAGTTTGCGTGCAATGCGTGAAGCCTATGAGATGTATCTCACTGAGTTCAAAAGACGAACCCCTAAGATTCAGTTGTTCATCCAAGGAGAAGAATCCAAGACGGAGCTGCTGCGTAAGTTTAGAATAACCCCGAACCCGGTACTGGTAGGGAGTATTTCGTTTTGGCAAGGCGTGGACGTGCGCGGAGATGCATTATCACTTGTGATCATAGATAAACTCCCCTTTGCGTCTCCGGATGAACCGGTATTGGCGGCACGTATCGAAAGACTGCAAAATCTTGGTGTCAACGCGTTTATTGAATATCAGCTTCCCCAAGCCGCAATTTTATTAAAACAAGGCGCCGGACGTTTAATTCGCGATGAAACTGACAAAGGGGTATTGATGATTTGTGATCCAAGGCTGATCGCAAAAGCGTATGGTCGGAAAATTCTGGGTAGCCTACCGAAAATGCGGTTGACGCAGGAGCTTAGCGACGTGAAGCAATTTATTGCAGAGATAGGTGATAGACATACTACGGAGCCACTATCTAACTAGAGTAGACGTCGATAGGTTTAGCGAATTTGTTCGCCCCATAAGTCGTGGGTATCAGACCTGATAATATTGACTTGTATAAAATCACCAGGCTGACAGCTAGCCGCGTCACCAATATGGACTAGCCCGTCTATATCTGGCGCATCCGCAGTACTGCGAGCCACTGCATTTTTCCCCTCTACCGTGTCAACAAGCACGGTGAGTGTGCGCCCCACCTTCTCTTTTAGTCGATGCGTGCTGATGTTCTCTTGCAGAGACATCAATCGCGCTTTACGCTGCAATTTTATTTCCTCTGGCACATGATCTGGAAGTTTGTTGGCGGCAGCGCCCTCGACAGCAGAGTAGGTAAAGCAGCCAACCCGATCAAGACGTGCTTCTTCCAGAAAGCTGAGCAACTCTTCAAATTCCGCTTCGCTTTCTCCTGGAAAACCGACGATGAAGGTGCTTCTCAGAGTGATGTCAGGACAGGTTTCACGCCACTTTTGAATACGATGTAAATTATTCTCCGCACTTGCAGGACGCCTCATCGCCCTTAGAATTCTTTGGTTGGCATGTTGAAAGGGAATATCCAAATAGGGTAACAATCCATCGTTTGCCATTAACGGGATAAGATCATCAACATGCGGGTAGGGGTAAACATAGTGCAATCTAATCCAAATGCCTAGTGCGGAGAGTGCAGCAGCAAGCGCATGTATATTCGACTTGAGGGGCCGACCCTGCCAAAAATCAATTCGGTTTTGCATATCCACCCCATAGGCGCTCGTGTCTTGAGATATAACGAGTAATTCCTTAACTCCCGATTTAGCGAGAATTTCAGCTTCCTCCATGACTTCCCCTATTGGTCGGCTAAGCAGATTGCCGCGCATTGACGGGATAATACAAAAGCTACAACGATGGTTACAGCCCTCAGAAATCTTGAGGTAGGCATAATGCTTAGGAGTCAACTTGATTCCTTGCGGGGGGATCAGACTTACGAATGGATCGTGTGGCTGCGGGGAGTGATGGTGAATCGCCCCCATGATAGACGCTAAATCATTTGGTCCCGTGACTGCCAACACGTTGGGATACTGTTCCAGGATTTTATCCTTTTTCGCACCGAGACATCCGGTCACTATCACTTTCCCATTTTTGCGCAACGCTTCGCCAATGGCATCCATCGACTCTTCTCGCGCCGAATCTATGAAACCGCAAGTATTGACCACGATGACATCGGCGCCGTCATAGTTGTTAGATATGAGATAGCCTTCGGCGCGCAATTGCGTGAGTATGCGTTCTGAGTCGACCAAGGCTTTGGCACAGCCTAAAGAGACAAATCCGATTTTTGGAGCTTGCATATAAATTGCGACTTGTTATTGCTAATTTGAGAAAAGGTATTTTGTTTTTTAGACGCTAAATAAATCGATGTACAAGATAGTCGGCAACCCAGATTGAGCTTATACCCATAGCAATTAGCGTAGATTGTTGGAGTGTCGCATGAATTTCTGGACGTTTATGCAACCCTGGA
>CANMPU010000081.1 GCA_947499755.1 Betaproteobacteria bacterium
CAGCACTTCTGGATCGCGCGCAAAAGCGCGAGCCTGCGCCGCG
The DNA here is from genome assembly GCA_947499755.1 of Betaproteobacteria bacterium. GTDB lineage: Bacteria > Pseudomonadota > Gammaproteobacteria > Burkholderiales > CANMPU01 > CANMPU01. Next base: position 44 of record CANMPU010000081.1, read on the forward strand.
GTCTACATGTCCTTATGGTAGTTTCGAGATCATGTATACAACGCTCACCGACCAACTAGCCAAGGGCCTGTACCTTCTTGGCGCCAAATTTAGCGCTGTTGATCTCCTCTGGGCTAATGGGCTTACTTGGATTACAAAATTCCAACTGAATAATAGCCTTGTACCAAATCTATCTTTGCATCAAGCGCAACTAAGGCCTCATCCTGATTTTCTACTCCCGCTAGCAACGCGCGCGCGCCACCTTCGTGTAACGCGGAAATAATATTTGGCAGCATACGTTTTACTTTGCTGTCAGTCGCCGCTTGCGTGGTAAGAAATCGGTCGAGTTTGACGATGTCGGGTTGCAGACGCCACACGCGCTCGAAATTAGAATGTCCGGCACCGAAATCGTCGACCGCGACCATACAGCCAAGATTGCGGCACTCTGTTACGGCTTCCGCTAATCGGCCCTCGTCTTCCACGTTTTCGTCAAGTATTTCAATGAGTATCCGATTCGACGGGAAATTTTTGCTGCGAATCAGGTCTCGAAAAAAATTATCTGTTGAAAAGCTTTCGATGAATACCTGGGGATTCATATTTAACGAGAGCCAAGCGTCACCGGGGTTTGACCTAAAAAAGTTTTCCATATGCACCATGCATGCAAGACGATCCAGCGCCAGAAGTTCGGAAAAATTTCCAGACAGATCAAACAATTCAAGTGGCGCAATTGGATGCCCGTCTTGATCGCGTCCGCTTAATAACGCTTCATAGCCGATCGCTTTTGTTGATGCCGGCTGAAATATTGGTTGAAATTGGCTGGTAATCACGACATCGTTATAGTCGCCATACGCCTTGCCAAATTCTTCGCTCACCAAGCTTTGAATGACGTTAAAGCTATAAAGACCTGCGGTAATTTCGTCCAGTCTGTTCATGTGGTGATTACCTCGAAGCTGTGTTCTTAGATCGGCGCGTTATAAAGGGCATATTCAGCATAATCGGCAGCGCGACGACTTTATTTAGAAGAAATTCTCAATTTAATAGGGATTTAGTCGTTAATTTCACGCGGATCACTAGTTGGATATGCTAGAATCACGCGCTTTTTAACGAATTTAGGAAATCTATGACGCGCTCTGTTAGAAATATCGCCATCATCGCCCACGTTGATCATGGCAAAACGACGTTAGTTGATAAATTGCTACGTCAGTCTGGAACGTTTGCCGCGCACCAACATATTGAAGAGCGCGTGATGGACTCAAACGATCTGGAAAAAGAGCGCGGTATTACGATTCTTGCTAAGAATTGTGCGGTGACCTATGAAGGTACACACATCAACATCGTCGACACGCCGGGTCATGCGGACTTCGGTGGCGAAGTCGAGCGTGTACTGTCCATGGTCGACGGCGTACTGCTGCTGGTCGATGCGGTCGAAGGCCCCATGCCGCAGACGCGTTTTGTGACACGCAAAGCACTTGCACTTGGTCTTAAACCTATCGTCGTCGTTAATAAAGTAGACCGTCCTGGCGCACGTTCAGACTGGGTCATCAACCAGACATTTGATCTTTTCGATAAGCTAGGTGCATCGGATGCACAACTAGACTTTCCTATCCTGTATGCCTCGGCGCTTGAAGGGTGGGCGACGGATGATCTGGCGCAAAAAAGCGACAACATGAAGGCGTTGTTTGAGGCTATCCTCAAGCACGTACCAGCGCGTGCAGACGACCCCAACGGTCCGCTGCAATTGCAAATTTGCTCGCTTGATTATTCAAGCTATGTTGGGCGCATTGGCATTGGCCGCGTGCTCCGTGGGCGCATTAAATCTGGGCAACAGGTAACGGTGCTGCACGGCCCGGAAGGCGGCCCCATTGCGCCGGTAATGGCCAGAGTGAATCAAGTGCAGGTATTTAAAGGATTGCAACGTGTTGTGGTTGAGGAAGCAGAAGCCGGCGACATTGTCCTCATTAATGGCATTGAGGAAATCGGTATTGGCGTCACCATCGCTGACCCCGCGAATCCCGAGGCGCTACCTCTACTCAAAGTTGACGAGCCAACGCTTACCATGAATTTTCAGGTCAATACCTCGCCGCTCGCGGGCCGCGAAGGCAAGTACGTCACTAGCCGTCAGTTGCGCGAACGCTTGCAACGCGAGTTAATGGCCAACGTCGCGCTACGCGTTACCGACACTGTAGACGCGGACATTTTCGAAGTTTGTGGTCGTGGCGAGCTGCATCTGACGATTCTGCTTGAGACCATGCGCCGTGAGGGCTACGAGCTGGCAGTATCGCGTCCACGCGTAGTAATCAAGGAAGTTAACGGCGAGAAACAAGAGCCCTACGAAATGCTGACTGTTGATGTCGAAGAAGTAAATCAGGGTGCCGTCATGGAAGCGCTGGGGGCGCGCCGCGGCGATCTACAGGACATGCAGTCCGACGGTAAAGGCCGCGTCAGACTCGACTACCGTATCCCTGCACGCGGACTCATAGGCTTTCAATCCGATTTTATGACGATGACGCGCGGTACCGGTCTCATGAGTCACGTATTTGATGAATATGGCGCGATGAAGCCTGACATGGCAGAGCGTCGTAATGGCGTGTTAATTTCTGCAGAAAGCGGTGAGGCCGTCGCCTACGCATTGTGGAAACTACAGGAACGCGGTCGTATGTTTGTCAGCCCGGGTGACCCCCTGTACGAAGGCATCATCATCGGCATTCACAGTCGCGATAATGATCTAGTGGTCAATCCAATTAAAGGTAAGCAACTCACCAACGTACGCGCCTCCGGCACGGATGAAGCGGTACGACTAGTGCCACCGGTCCAGGTCACACTAGAGTCGGCAATTGAATTTATCGCCGACGATGAGCTAGTCGAGATCACACCGAAATCGATTCGGATCCGCAAGCGCTACTTGCTGGAACAAGATCGCAAGCGTGCATCTCGCGCAGCCGCATAACCCCCCGCTTTATTCAAAACATACCTCGTTTAGGTGTCACGTCGAATTTCGACGTGACACCGTTTCCCCAACTCTCGGGTATACTGGCTTTCGTTGATTTGAGGTCGTTATGGTCGAACTGGTTATCCTCGTGATTGCTGTCGCAATCCTTATCGCTGTACTCTGGGCTGGGTCTAAGCTTCTTTTGCTTTTCAAGCAGCGCGATCAATTTGACGACGCGCTGACGAAGGCGATGGAGGAAAAACACCGCGCCATGCTTAAGGATCTGTACGAGGGGCTGAGCAAGCAGGGAGATCGGCTGGAAGAAAAACTAGTGCAAACATCAGAGCGCCTACGCCTAACGGTCGACCAGCGCCTTGAGCAAATTAATGGAAAAGTGAGCGAAAGATTAGACGAAGGTTTCAAAAAGACGAATGACACCTTTACGAATGTGATGACGCGTCTTGCGACCATAGACGAAGCGCAAAAGAAAATTGATGGGTTGGCGAGCAACGTCGTTACCCTGCAGGAATTGCTCGGAGATAAACGGTCGCGCGGTGCCTTCGGCGAAGTGCAACTTGAAGCATTGGTGCGTAATGTATTGCCGACCACGTGTTACGAATTCCAATTTACTCTCTCGAATAAAAACCGCGTTGATTGCCTGTTAAAACTGCCGGAGCCCACTGGAAACGTCGCTGTTGATTCGAAATTCCCGCTTGAAAACTATCATCGCATGTTTAGTAAAGAGTCTACGGATGCGGAACGTTTATTAGCGCAGCGCGCGTTCAAGGCGGATATCAAAAAACACGTGGATGACATCAGCCAAAAATATATCGTCGCAAATGAAACCTCTGACGGCGCCGTTATGTTTGTTCCGGCAGAAGCAGTGTTTGCCGAAATTCACGGTTATGCGCAGGATATGGTCGAATATGCGATGCAAAAACGTGTTTGGATTGTTTCCCCGACGACCTTAATGGCGGTGTTGAATACTGCGAGAGCTGTCATTAAGGACGTCGAGACACGTCAACAAGTACACATCATCAAAGATGCGTTAAATAAACTTGCTAAAGATTTCGGTCGCTTTGACCAACGCATGAAGGCGTTGTCGGATCACATTCGGCTTGCACACGAAGATGCGGAAAAAGTTCACCTCTCCAGCCGTAAGATTAGTCAGCGATTTGCACAAATAGAAAATGTGGAATTGGGAGGCGAAGCGCAACCATTGTCTGATCTGACGGACCGCGACTAGCTCAAGTCTATTCGGGGAAGGGTGCGCGAAGTGTAAAGGTTGTGGCTTTATGGCCAAATCCTAAGGGCGTTTACACTGAAAATAGCCCTTTCGCGATTTTGCGGTAGGCCTTACCATAACCCCTGACCTTTTAGGTTGTAATTATATTAATAATTTAGGTTAGATATAAATTATAAATGACTGATATATTTAATATTTATATTACAGTACTGATGGCGACGGCGACGGCTGCGGGTGCTGGTATCGCATTTTTACTGACCCGGCGATTTTCTCAAACGGAGAAGGCACTCTTTCGTGCAAAAGAGCTAGCCGAAGCAAGACTAAATTCAATAGGTGACGCGGTTATTACGGCGGATATAGACCTTAAAGTTGAGTACTTAAATCCCTTAGCGGAAAAGCTAACGGGTTGGACGCTAGATCAAGCAAGAGGTCAAGCACTCGATGACGTGTTTAAGGTGATCGACGAAGATACGCGCGAACCCATAACCCATAGCCTTGCGGCTCGTTCTGAGCAAGGCGATCTGGAAATAACGAAGAAATCAATTTGCCTGGTGCATAAAGACGGAACGGAATATTCCATACACGATTCCTGTTCCACCGTTCAGGACAAGAACGGCCGTGCGGTTGGCATGATCGTCGTTTTCTATGATATGACGCAAATGAGTGCTTTGGCGCAGCGTCTATCGTGGCAAGCGAATCATGATGCACTCACGGGACTAGTAAATCGCCGTGAATTTGAACGTCGATTAGGGACATTAGTCGAGACCGCGAAAACGCAAAACAAGCAACACGCGCTCTTAGTGATGGATTTAGATAATTTTAAGACGGTAAATGATACTTGCGGCCACAGCGCTGGCGATGAGTTACTCCGGCAACTCACCAGTGTGATGCAAACGAAAATGCGCGGTAGCGATAGTTTGGGTCGCCTTGGTGGCGATGAGTTTGGTGCATTACTTGAATCGTGCCCACTTGATCAAGGGCTGCGTATTGCAAATGGCATTCGCGAAGCAGTACGCGATTTCCGCTTCGTCTGGAAGGATAAATCGTTTTGTGTGGGCGCGAGTATGGGGTTGGTGCCGATAATTGATGACAGGACGACTGTGGCGGAATTACTTAGTGCTGGCGATGAGTCTTGCTATGAAGCCAAGAATAAAGGTCGTGACCGCGTCCAAGTGTATCGTCCTAAAGACAAAAACTACACGCACACACACGTCGATCTGCAGATGATTTCTCAGATTAACCACGCCTTTGAGCTTGGGAACTTTAGATTATTTCAGCAAAAAATCATCCCACTGTCTGGCCACTATCACATGGCGCATCAGGAGATATTGGTGCGAATGATTGGTGTGGCGGGAAACCTAATACCGCCTATGGCGTTTATACCGGCCGCCGAAAGATATAACCTGCTGACCACGATAGATCGATGGGTGATCCAGGCGCTGGTGTCTTATCTTGATAGGCGCTGTGCTGCCGGTGAAATTGCG
>CANMPU010000082.1 GCA_947499755.1 Betaproteobacteria bacterium
TCATGCACGACCACGCCAGCGCCGTGTTCTATTTTCCCGATAAGTGTCAAGGGCACATCAAGTTTAGCTGACAGCATTTTGATGTGATCTCGATTTTTCTCAGCAGCAGTAAAGCAAAGTTCATAGTCATCACCGCCGGCGAGAAGTGCATGGCGCGCGACGGCGTTCTCCATACGCTTTGCGACGATGTCTGTCTTAGGGATTAAGCTCAACTCAATCAGCGCGCGCACTTGTGAGCGTTCGGCAATATGCCCTAGGTCCGCAACCAATCCGTCCGAAATATCGATCGCGCTCGTTGCGATAGTTCGTAACGCACCCCCTAGAAGAACGCGTGGCACCGGTGTATGTAATGCAGGCAAGCTCGCTACCACTTCGGGGATGTCAAGTTCAATTTTTTGTTGCAAATGGGCAAGTACCAGCGCGGCATCTCCAAGATGCCCAGACACCCAAACATCATCATTTGCTTTTGCACCATCTCTACGTAATGCTTGGCCGACCGGCACTTCACCCATAATTTGCACACAAATATTTAGCGGCCCGCGCGTCGTGTCACCGCCAATGAGGTCGACATCGTATTGCGTAGCCAATCGCATAAACCCTTGCATAAACGCTTTAATCCAGTCGTCATCGGCATCGGGTAACGCGATGGCTAATGTCGCCCACTGTGGCGTCGCACCCATTGCCGCCATATCCGATAAATTCACCGCAAGCGCTTTGTGACCTAGTTTATATGGATCAGCATCGGGGAAAAAATGTCGGCCCGACACCAACATGTCAGTCGATACTGCTAGCGCCATGCCATCGCGTACTTGGAGTAGCGCAGCGTCATCACCCACACCCAATGTTGTATGCTTACTCGGGTAGGTGAAATATTGACGGATAAGATCAAATTCAGAGGGCATGTTTTAGATTGTAGCGCAGCAAAAACACTCCGGAGGATATCTATGAAAGACCATGACGAAAATACGCACCCGCAAACAACGGTAAGCTATGCGCGGGCTTTCGCGTTTCTATTTTCGGAAAACTCCGCTTTTCTCAGTTCTTGGGCGAGCTTATCGAGCACACCATTCACGTACTTGTGTGCATCGGTTCCGCTAAAAGTCTTAGCGATTTCTACCGCCTCATTAATCACGACCTTGTAGGGTATCTCGAGATGCTTCTGCAATTCAAATGCAGCGATCAACAAGATTGCGCGCTCAACAGGATTAACTTCGAGAATGGGACGGTCTAAATACGGCTGCAGATGAGCGCATAAATCTTCCGTGGTTTCAATGACACCCGATAACAATTCAATAAAATACGCACTGTCGATCTTGCGGTAATCAGATCGCTCGCTAAGTTGTAATTGAATCACTTCTGCGGTATCGCCACCAAGCAGCCACTGATATAACCCTTGAAGCGCGAACTCTCGTGCACGTCGACGACTATTCCTCATCAATCGTCTTCAATAAGTTGGCCATTTCGATTGCGACTTGCGCGGCTTCCATGCCCTTCGTGCTCATGCGTTGTATTGCTTGATCATCGGTATAGGTGGTAAGAATGGCATTCGCGATTGGAATACCAAAATCAAGTTGCACTGCATTAATCCCGCTGGAGGCTTCGTTACACACAATTTCAAAGTGGTAGGTATCCCCTTTGACCACAGCGCCGAGTGCAACCAACGCGTCGTATCCTCCACTATTGGCAAGTTTTTGCAGCGCCAACGGTATCTCGAGCGCCCCGGGTACGGTTACTAATATCATGTCATTTTCGTCAACGCCACGTTTTACAAGTTCCGCGGTGCAGGCGCTAAGCAATCCTTCACCGATATCGATGTTGAAACGACTCATAACGATGGCAATGCGTAGCCCTTTACCGTCGAGGTTTTGTTCAATTTCTTTTATGTTATCGTATCGCGCTGCCATGATTGTCCTCTCGTTAAGCGTTGCTTGTTTGGTAGTTGAGGATTTGTTCCACATATCGCGCCATCATGTCCACTTCGATGTTCACCGTAGCGCCGGCTCTTAATATTTTGAGCGTTGTTACTTGTACCGTGTGGGGGATAAGGTTAGTGGTAAAATCGTCGCCGGAAATTTCATTCACGGTAAGACTAACGCCGTTTACCGTAACCGAGCCTTTGCGCGAAATATATTTAGTCAGAGTATGCGGCGCGCAGATGACTAAATGCCAACTTTCACCGATTTGTTGAAACGATATCACGTGACCCACACCATCCACGTGCCCACTCACCATGTGTCCACCGAGACGGTCCATTAAGCGCATCGCCTTTTCAAGATTTACTTTTTCTTGTTGCGAAAATCCAATTGAGCAACGTAATGTCTCTTGCGACACATCAGCCGTAAACGTATCGGGGGTGATAGCAACAGCGGTTAAACAAACGCCGTTTACCGCAACGCTATCTCCGACGTGTAGGTCGCTGGTATCAAGCTCTGGCGCATGCACGGTGATCTGCATGCCTTGCGCGAGCGTTTTGACTTTATCGATCTCGCCGATGGTTTGTATTATGCCCGTGAACATTTTATATACCGTTTAACTAAGTATTGTACGCGCATCAAGATATGAAACGCGCAATAATGCGGAAGTCTTTACCAACGGCGCGGACATCGTTTATTTTCAATTCGCGCCTATCTTTTAGCGCTGTTAATTCCGGAATATCAAACATCCCTCTTGCCGCGCTACCGAAAAGACTGGGCGCGACGTATAAAACAAGTTCGTCTATTAAATTTGCTTGTAGTAACGCGCCATTGAGCTTAGTCCCCGCTTCCACATGTACTTCGTTAATTTCGCGACGCCCCAATTCTTGCATGAGTAATTCCAAATCTACGCGACCCGCTTTCGTTTTTTTTGCCATGATAATTTCAGCGCCACCCGCCTCTAATTGACGCGCTCTGTCAGGGTCGTTTTGGACCGTGACGACGATCACGCCGCCACCGCGCATAATTTTTGCAGATGGGTTTAAGTCTAAATTATTGTCGATAATAACGCGTAGCGGCTGGCGCGACGATTCAACCTCGCGAACATTTAGCTGCGGGTTGTCCGCCAGCACTGTGCCGATGCCAGTGAGTATGGCACACGAGCGTGCACGAAAATGATGCCCATCGCGACGGGCCTCAGACCCGGTAATCCATTGGCTAGCGCCATTATTTAGCGCGGTCTTTCCATCTAAACTTGCAGCGATTTTCGTACGCACCCAAGGACGGCCACGCGTCATGCGTGAGACAAACCCAACATTGATTTCACGCGCCTCAGCTTCCAGAACGCCTACATCGGTTGCGATACTTGCATCCTGCAGCGCCTGCAGCCCCTGGCCGGAGACCAGTGGGTTGGGGTCTTGCAGCGCCGCGACGACGCGCGCGACGTTGGCATTAATCAACGCAGCGACACACGGTGGTGTACGTCCATGATGGTTACATGGCTCTAACGATACATAGGCAGTGGCGCCTTGCGCTAATGCACCCGCTTCTTTAAGCGCGTAAATCTCGGCGTGGGGTTCGCCGGCGCGCTGGTGATATCCTTTCCCAACCACTTTCCCATCTCGAACAATAATGCAACCCACACGTGGATTAGGCGATGTGGTATATAACCCGCGCTCAGCGATGCGCAAGGCTTGCGCCATAAATCCATAATCTTCTGCTGTGAGGCTCACTTTGTCTGGACTTCTTTTATCGCATCACGAAAATCTTGCACACCTTCAAATGCCCGATAGACCGATGCGAAACGAATATAGGCGACTTTATCCAGCTTAGAGAGTTCTTGCATGACCATTTCGCCGAGGCGGCGCGAGGGAATTTCACGCTTGCCCATGCCCAATATTTTTTGCGTAATACGACGAATCGCATTCTCGACTTTTTCCGTGGATACGGGACGCTTGTGCAGCGCGCGCATGAAACCGGTGCGTAATTTTTCTTGGTCAAATTCTGTTCGACTGCCATCTTGTTTTACCACCTGTGGCATATGCAGCTCGACCGTCTCGTAAGTCGTAAAGCGTTTGTCGCAGACGGCACAACGCCGACGGCGGCGTATGCTTTCGCCTTCATTGATCACGCGCGAATCGACAACTTGAGTATCCGCTGCGGCGCAAAATGGGCATTTCATGAGATTCTCACAACCAAGGGTTTGATTTCTTATTAAGAATTATATTTACTAGGGGCATTTTACCACGCCGCGAATACGGCCTTGCCAAATACCAAATACTGTATATAATAACAGTATGGATGCTTTAACCACTAAACAAACTCAAGTCTTGGATTGGATTCGTGAATACTCCCGCGATACCGGTTTTCCACCTACTCGCGCCGAGATTGCAACTGCGCTGGGGTTTCGCTCACCCAATGCAGCAGAAGATCACCTCAAGGCTTTAGCACGCAAAGGGGTTATAGAGCTCTTGCCTGGCGCATCTCGTGGCATTCGTTTCAAAAATGGCGTTGGTTTACCTATAGTGGGTCGGGTGGCGGCGGGCAGCCCTATTCTTTCAGAAGAATATATCGAATCGCGCGTGCAACTCGATCATGCGCTATTTAAACCACGCGCTGATTATCTACTGCGTGTGCGCGGTACCAGCATGCGCGATGCAGGCATTTCAGATGGCGATCTGCTTGCCGTACATCGCACCCATGAAGCGCGTAACGGTCAAATCGTCGTCGCGCGTGTCAACGGTGAAGTCACAGTTAAACGCTTTAAAAAACGTGGGCATCAGGTGCAACTTATTCCAGAAAATCCAGAATTTAAAATTCTTTCTCTTGATATACGACATGATCAACTTGCCATTGAAGGCTTGGGGGTTGGCATTATTCGTAATGACATAAAATGATTGTTTGTTTCAATGAACACCCCCTTAGAAGCATTATTACGTCATCCCAATATTTGGCTCGGCAACGAAATTGCTCAAGCAGTCGACAGCATTCCCAGCGGATTTGCGCAACTGGATGCGGCTTTACCTGGAGGGGGCTGGCCACGAGGCGCGCTCACTGAAGTATTAACAGAGCAGCAAGGCATCGGCGAATTACGTTTATGCCTGCCCGCCTTATGCAAACTTTCCGCTACAAAATGTTGGTTGGTCTTTATTGCCGCGCCACATCTGCTCTACGCGCCTGCTCTGGCTAACCTAGGTGTCGATACTTCGCGTTGCATATTGGTCAATGCGCAATCAACGCTCGATAAATTTTGGGCAATGGAACAAGCGCTGCGCTCTGGAATTTGCGCTGCCGCTATATTGTGGTCACCAACAGCAAGTGATCGCTCTCTACGCCGATTACAGCTTGCTGCAGAGCAGGGAAAAAGTTGGGGGGTATTCTTTGGCCCTGCAGACAACAAAACTTCCCCCGCAGCCCTGCGCTTACACCTTTCCCATGCCCAACGCAAACTACGCGTCCGTATTCTTAAACGTCGCGGCAATTCACTGGCGACATCCTTATTCTTAGATATCCATCATGCTGTGGACAGCAATTTATTTTCCTGATCTGCCACTTCAAGTATTTTCGCGTGCAACGCCTTTGCTTGAGCCCGTTATTATTAGCGACTGTGCAAAAGTTTTAGCCTGTAATCATCAAGCGAGTAATTTCGGGATTAAACGTGGGATGAATAATTCCGCGGCTCTAGCTTTAGCGCCAAATTTACGCATTTACCCGAGAAATATACGCGCAGAAATTCA
>CANMPU010000083.1 GCA_947499755.1 Betaproteobacteria bacterium
GCGAGTACAGTGTTCTTAGCGTTAATGAGCAATTTTTCATAGCATAAAACCAGAATCCAACCTCATGCTAATTATCGGCAGTTCGCTTTGTTAATTTAGCTGTTTTCGCAAGGTTAGCGCACTTTAATTACGCGAGGGGAATATCCACGGCTATGGTATTTTGCTATCATCTACAACCCCTTGTAAATCAATTTTAAACCCGTGATCGACCTTCATTGCCATTCAACCTACTCGGACGGACTCTTAAGCCCGAAAGATTTATTATCTCGCGCCGCACGTCGCGGTGTAAAAACCCTAGCGCTTACTGATCACGATGAGCTGCGTGGTCTAAAAGAGGCGCGTGAAACGGCTTCAGATTACGGTATTCAATTTATCGACGGCGTTGAGATTTCTGTAAAGTGGCGTGAGAAAAGTGTGCACATCGTAGGGTTAAACATTGATCCAACACATTCTGCATTGCAACATGGTCTTGAACTTATTCGAAGCTCACGCCTGGAACGCGCCCGCCAAATTGCGTACAAACTTGATGAAGTAGGAATTGCCGATAGTTTGGCAGGTGCCTATGCGTATGCGACAAATAAAGACATGATTGGGCGCGCGCATTTTGCACGTTTTTTATACGCTCAGGGCTACGCGAAAGATGTGAAAGCAGTTTTTCAAAAATACCTAACGCCTGGAAGACCGGGGTATATTGCCGGAGAATGGATTGCACTTAGCGATGCTGTCGAATGGATTAAGCAAAGTGGTGGAATGGCGGTCATTGCCCACCCCGGTCGGTATACGGTGAATGACGCGACGCTGCGCCAACTGATTTTAGATTTTAAGAGCGCGGGCGGCGCGGGCATTGAGGTGATTACACCTAGCCATAGTCGCGAGCAGGCTACAAAATTCGCGCGCTACGCAATTCAATATGGACTATTCGCCTCGGTTGGCTCGGATTATCACGGGCCACAAGAAAGTTATTTTGATTTAGGCGTGCATCCTGAATTGCCTAGTGGATGTAAGCCTATTTGGCATTCATGGTCTACGACCAGACCAACGTGATATTGCGTATTTCCATTGACACTCATGTAGCATGGCGCAATTCTTCTCAATACATTTGGAAAACCCACAACATCGCCTTATTCGTCAGGCTGCGGCAATTGTCCAGGAAGGTGGCGTTATTGTCTATCCCACCGATTCGTGCTACGCGCTAGGATGTCATATCGGCGATAAATCTGCGATGGAGCGAATTCAACGAATTCGCGCAGTTGACGCCAAACATCATTTTACGTTGATATGCCGTGATCTATCGCAAATATCGACGTACGCGAAGCTAGACAATCGGCATTTTCGTGTACTGAAGGCGACGACTCCTGGGAGCTACACGTTTATTTTGCGGGCGACGAGCCAAGTGCCTAAACGCCTCCTTTATCCGAAGCGCAATACGATAGGTTTGCGCATTCCCGCGCATCGTGTAGTGCAGGCGTTGTTAGATGAGCTTCATGAACCGATAGTTAGCTCAACATTGTTATTACCAGGAGATGACTTACCATTAAACAGCGCAGACGAAATTCGTGACAGGCTGGAGCATCAAGTAGACCTGGTGTTAGATGGTGGTTCCTGCGGGGTCGAGATGACGACTGTTGTTGATCTAACGAATGACGATGTTAGGATAACACGCTTGGGCAAGGGAGATACACGGGCTTTTGTCTAGGTAAGTGTTACCGGCGTAAATTCACTGGAACGTGACGCCTTAATAAAACTGAGAGGAAAGTAAAGCATGTTTGTCGATCGCGTATTGTCTGGTATGCGCCCCACAGGGAGCTTGCATCTCGGTCATTACCATGGCGTGTTAAAAAACTGGCTAGCGTTGCAACATCAATATGAATGTCTATTTTTTGCTGCCGATTGGCATGCTTTGACCACACATTACGATACGCCGGATGTGATCGAACAGCATGTTTGGGATATGGTAATTGATTGGCTTGCGGCGGGGGTTGATCCAACTCGCGCGACGCTTTTTATTCAATCTCGCGTACCTGAACACGCCGAACTGCATCTACTGTTGTCAATGATTACCCCGCTTAGTTGGTTAGAGCGTATTCCAACATACAAAGATCAACAGGAGAAGTTGCGCGACCGGGATCTCGCGACTTATGGATTTCTCGGTTATCCTCTACTACAGAGCGCGGACGTTTTAATTTACCGCGCCAATCGTATTCCGGTAGGCGAAGATCAAGTCCCTCACATCGAATTCACGAGAGAAATAGCGCGACGTTTTAACCATATTTTCGGTAGAGAGCAGGATTTTGTGCAAAAAGCAGAGGCCGCAGTAAAGCAACTCGGTGTGAAAAAAGGGAAACTTTATACGGAATTACGTACGCGTTACCAGGAACGCGGTGATACCCAAGCGCTTGCATCCGCCAACGCGTTGTTGGATGAACAGCAAAATCTTAGCGTGGGTGACCGCGAGCGACTTTACGGGTACCTAGAGGGGGAGGGGAAAGTAATTCTGACCGAACCCAAAGCGCTGCTAACTGCCGCTTCAAAAATGCCAGGACTAGATGGCCAAAAAATGTCTAAGTCGTATGACAATACCATTGCCTTACGCGACAGCATAGAAAGTGTCACAAAAAAAATACGCACGATGCCGACTGACCCGGCGCGTGTCCGGCGTAGCGATCCGGGGGAACCAGAAAAATGTCCTGTTTGGCAATTTCATCAAGTGTACTCAACGGATAAAACCAAGGACTGGGTAAGGCAAGGGTGCACAACCGCGGGTATTGGTTGTCTTGAATGCAAACAACCAGTACTTGATGCAATTTTAGAAGAGCAAAAACCGATGCGAGAACGTGCGCAGATTTACGTTGAAGACCCGGCGTTGACCAGAAACATCATTGCCGAAGGTTGCGAAAAGGCACGCAAGATGGCAAGCGATACCTTACGTGACGTAAAAGCAGCCATGAAGTTATCTTATAGTTGAAAACAAGAATAACACCCCCATCTAGTCAATTATGATAGCAATTAACTAGAGAGCGTTTCTTGCTTTAAATAATGAATGATCAGTCTCCCATTGAAGGCGATGTCCTTAAAGAAGATGAGCACGGGCAAGCTGTAGCGACACCACTTGTTCCCGTCGGCGTGCTTCCCAGCACCATACCGATATCGCCTATCATCGACCGACCTTTTTTTCTGCGCAAACACTGCCGTTACTCATGAACGAGCAACCATGGCTAAGCAGCGTGGAAAAAATTGGGCAGACGCCGCAGCGCATGGTTGGTCTAATTTTGGTTAAATCCGAACGCGCCGAGGACGCGACGCTTGACGATTTTCATGCAGTAGGGACCGTCGTGCGTATGCATCATCCGATGCGCAGCGATGGGAAAATTCAGTTTATTGCAGAAGGCGTCACTCGTTTTCGTATCGTCGACTGGATATCAACACAAGCCCCTTATCTTGCGAAGGTGGAATACCCTGTCGACGGAGGAAATCAAGCAACAACAGAAATCAAAGCCTATGCGATGGCGATCATAAATATCATTAAGGAACTGATACCGCTAAACCCACTATATAGCGAGGAACTTAAGGTTTTTTTAACACGCTTTAGTCCAAACGAACCTTCGTTACTAGCAGATTTTGCCGCGAGCTTAACGACTGCTTCAAAAACCGAGCTACAGCAAGTGCTCGAAGCGTTCAATCTACGACGTCGTATGGAGAAAGTTCTCGTTTTAATAAAGAAGAGCTTGACGTTGCTAAGCTGCAGTCACAAATTCGTGGACAAGTTGGCGAGAAGATAGACAAGCAACAACGCGAATTCTTCCTTAAGGAGCAATTAAAAGCGATTCAAAAAGAACTTGGGCTTGCAAAAGACGACCGTACGGCTGACATTGACAAATTTGGCGCGCGACTTGAGAAATTAAACCTGTCCGAAGGTGCCGACAAACGCGTTACAGAGGAAATGCAAAAGCTATCCATATTGGAGGTTGGATCACCTGAGTACGCGGTGACGCGTAATTATCTCGATTGGTTGACATGCCTACCATGGGGATTATTTTCCAAGGATAAACTAGATTTAGAGCGTGCACGCAAGATCCTTGATCATGACCATTATGGCTTAGAGGATGTCAAGGAGCGCATCATAGAGTTTTTGGCGGCTGGAAAATTAAAAGGCGAAGTATCAAGGTCGATTATGTTGCTTTTGGGGCCGCCTGGGGTAGGTAAGACCTCTATTGGAAGATCTATTGCCTCCGCACTTGGGCGAAAGTTCTATCGCTTTTCGCTAGGTGGTATACACGATGAGGCAGAAATCAAGGGGCATCGACGCACCTATATTGGGGCGATGCCAGGTAAATTTATTCAGGCGATTAAAGAAGTGGAGATATCCAATCCAGTCATTATGCTGGATGAAATAGATAAGATAAGCAGCTCGTATCGCGGTGACCCAGCGTCTGCGTTACTTGAAGTTCTTGATCCAGAACAGAACGTTGATTTTTTGGATCACTATTTAGACGTGCGGTTTGATCTCTCAAAAGTACTATTTATATGTACCGCAAATCAGGTCGAATCGATTCCTGGGCCATTGCTTGATCGCATGGAGCTCATACGCCTGTCTGGATACATCACACAAGAAAAAATTCAAATCGCTAAACAATATTTGTGGCCCAAGCAACTGAAAAAAGCAGGTATTAATCGCAGTCAACTCGTAATAAGTGAACCAGCGTTGAAGCACATTATAGAGGGATATGCGCGTGAGTCTGGTGTGCGCAATCTCGAAAAACAATTGGGGCGTGTGGTACGAAAAGCGGCCGTGAAAATTGTTGGTGGTGAGACCAATCTTATTAGGATAGGCATTAAGGAAATTGAAGACGCCTTAGAAAAACCTGTATTTACGCGCGAGAAACTGTTGACCGGTGTTGGTGTGGTTACCGGGCTTGCCTGGACACCTATGGGGGGGCGCAATGCTTAGCATAGAAGCCACGCGAGTACACACTAAAAATCGTGGCTTTAAGTTAACCGGTCAGCTCGGTGCGGTAATGAAAGAGTCCGCAGAAATCGCCTACAGCTATATCTCGTCCCACCTCGACGAATTTAAGGGCGACCCGGCGTTTTTTGATGGCGCATTCGTGCATCTTCACGTCCCCGAAGGGGCGACACCTAAGGACGGCCCCAGTGCTGGTATTACCATGGCAACAGCCCTGTTGTCTCTTGCACGTAATGAGAAGATCAATCGACCTTTGGCGATGACAGGGGAACTGACGTTAACCGGACAGGTGCTACCTATCGGCGGGATCAGGGAAAAAATTATCGCCGCGCGCCGCGTCAACGTGATGGAAATTATTATGCCGGAGGCGAATAGGCGCGATTATGACAAGTTGCCAACTCATATTCGCGAAGGACTTAGCGTGCATTTCGTGAAGCATTTCCGCGAGGTAATGCGCGTCGTATTTTCTTAATTGGTCGTGACTTCGCGGGAAGTGCTCTTGCCGCGCTCTTAAGCATTTCTTGATCGAAAAGTACTACATAGTCGCTGCCCGCTAGCGTTTCAAGCCAAATTAATTCTGTGTGTGCATAATATTTTTCTAGTTCTGCACGGTGATGGCCAATCTCAAGAATAAGAAATCCACTTTTAGTTAAGTAGTTTGCTGCCGTGG
>CANMPU010000084.1 GCA_947499755.1 Betaproteobacteria bacterium
ACAGGGTGAGAAAGAAAATTTACGATGGCGCCAAGCTTAAATACCCCTAGTACCAATTGAATCGCGCCCGCCAAGAGCGACAGAGCAATTGCCAATTCAATGAAATGTTGCGAGCCAACAGCCGCGAACGGAACCAAGGCAGAAGCCGTCAGGATAGAAACCATGGCTACCGGACCACTCGCGAGTTGATGCGAAGACCCCCACAGGGCCGCGATAATTACTGGCAAAAATGACGCATAGAGGCCGTAATAGGGGGGTAGTCCAGAAAGCTGCGCGTAGGCCATCGATTGCGGAATCAACACCAGAGCAACGGTAATGCCAGCGATCAGATCGGCTCTAACATTGTCGCTTTTAAACGGATACCACGCTAGAAAAGGGAAAAAACGCAATAGGATGTTCATAGAGAGTTAACGAATCCTCAAATTTCCACGCAAGGGATGAACTAAAGAGGCGCAAAACAGAAAACTAGACATTCGCAATTTGATATTCTAATTTGGTAATAATTATCGCTTATTTATCATAGAGACGCAACGGGACTGCTTCTATCGTGATAACTAGCTTGCCCCGATGTAAACTCGTTGACCAACACGGAACTATCCTTTAAAGTGCGCGTGGATACATTTTCTGGATAGTTGAACCTATGAAAACCAGCGAAATTCTTATCGCCCTTTCCTTAAGTGCAGGCACATTCTTTCCTCAGCTCAGCCACGCGGCGGGAGATGTCGTGGAGGGCCAAAAGAAAACCTCAATGTGTGCGGGGTGTCACGGTATCGAAGGTATGCGCACCGCATACCCAGAAGTGTTTACCGTGCCCAAACTTGGAGGGCAAAACGCTGCTTACATCGTTAACGCTTTGTCTGCATATCGGTCGGGGGCGCGTAAATTTGCAACCATGCGCGCGATTGCATCCAGCCTATCCGATCAAGATATCGCTGATCTCGCTGCGTACTACAGTACCGTTCAGGTGGCAAAATAAATTTAATTCTCTAGCGGTGAAGGTGACGATATGAATAAAGTGTTAGCTACGAGTTTAAGTATGCTATTTTTGGTGTCGGGTTCGGCGTTAGCCGGGGATGCGACGGCGGGCAAAGAAAAAGCACAAGCCTGCGCAGCCTGCCATGGTGATGGATCAAAAACTCTGATGCCATATTTTCCGCGGCTTTCTGGGCAGAACGAAGACTATCTCATTAAGGTTTTAAAGGATTATAAATCTGGCGCGCGTAACAACCAGATCATGGGACCGCAAGCAGTGGGCCTTAGCGAAACAGATATTGAAAATCTAGCGGCGTATTTTTCCAGCCAACCAGGGTTGGTTGTCAAGAAATAACCAGCGTATTTCTCGAATCGCGGTTGTGCGCTTCGGTTCCAAATAATCTTCAAAACCTTGCGCGCAGCACGCGCGGCTACACTCTGATATAGAATTCAAAAAATAGATTTTGCTGGGTACTCGCATAAATCACTGATCAAACACTTTTTACATTCCGGCTTTCGTGCTTTACAGACATAACGGCCGTGCAGAATAAGCCAATGGTGCGCGTTTAACTTGAAATTGGCTGGAATGAATTTTTGCAATTTGAGTTCAACTTCAAGAACATTTCTTCCCGGAGCAATGCCGGTTCGATTTGCCACCCTAAAGATGTGCGTGTCGACCGCAATTGTTGCTTGCCCAAAAGCGGTGTTCAAAATGACGTTGGCAGTTTTTCGCCCCACCCCCGGTAACTTCTCCAACTCTTCGCGAGTTTGTGGAATATCTCCGTGATGCTCGTCTAACAATAATTGGCAAGTGGCAAGAATATGCTTTGCCTTAGTGCGAAATAGTCCAATGCTTTTAATATGGTGCTCTAATCCCGCTTGCCCTAAGGCCAATATTTTATCGGGCGTGCGTGCTTTTTTAAAAAGAAATTTTGTCGCGAGATTTACGCTTTTATCGGTAGCTTGCGCAGATAAAATCACCGCGACCAGCAATTGAAACGGACTTGAATATATTAACTCTGTTGTAGGGCTGGGCTTCGCGTTGGCAAAGCGACGGAATATTTCTTCTCGTTTTGTAGCGTTCATGTTGTTTGATTAAACAGACACTGTCGGTGACTTGTGTAATAGTTGTATTCTAAATCTTTCCGAATCGATCTCTTAAACGTATGCGCGCACGTTCAACCGCGCGGCTAACTGTTTTCATCTTCTGATCGCGATCACTTAATACCGCAGACTCATTTTTTTCATTTCTCGTTTCTCGTTGTAGCCGCTGTTGCCGCGCGTTAAATCGTGTCAACGCAAGCTCTCCCTCACGTTTCTGGTCGGCGCGCGTAAACGCTGGACTTAACGAAACCATCGCTATGCAGTCTACAGGACAGGGTGCGACACAAAGCTCGCAACCGGTGCAATGTGCGGCGATGACGGTGTGCATACGTTTCGCTGCACCAACGATGGCATCTACCGGACAAGCGCGTATGCACAACGTACAACCGATGCATGCCGCTTCATCGATAACGGCGCGCGCGCGGATTTTTGTTTCACCAAACGTCGGATTGAGCGGCATATACGGTTTATTTAACAGCGTTGCTAGTTCGCGTATAACGTCGTCGCCGCCGGGAGGGCATTGGTTGATGGCGGCGTTGCCGATAGCTAACGATTGCGCATAAGGTAAACAACCATTAAAGCCGCACCGCGCGCATTGAGTTTGCGGAAGAATCGCATTAATCGCGCTAATTAGATTATTTTCTGGTGACATGCAGCTAACGATCAGAAGTGGAGTCGACTGCTTCCTTAACAAGACTAGGGCCCGCGTAAATAAGGCCGGTATAAATCTGAATTAAGCTTGCGCCCGCTTCTATTTTTTCTTTGGCGTCGTTCGCGTTCATGATACCTCCTACCGCGATAATAGGAATACACCCTAAAAGTGATTTGTTTAGCTCACGAACGACATTTGTCGATTTATCCTTGAGCGGTAGCCCGCTTAAACCCCCGCTTTCTTGGTAGTAGCGATGATCCGTGATGCCTTCGCGATCTAATGTGGTATTTGTCGCGATCACTGCATCAATTTTATGACGCAGTAGCGCTTGTGCGATTTCAGAAATTTCATCCGCCTCAAGGTCCGGCGCAATCTTCACCGCGATTGGCACATATTTTTGATGCGTCTGCGCGAGTTCGCGCTGCGCTGTTTTTAGAGCGCCCAACAGCTTATCCAGCTCTTGCGGTGATTGTAATTGACGTAACCTTGGTGTGTTAGGCGACGAAATATTTACCGTGATATAGCTTGCCAACGCGTAGACCTCGCGGAGGCATATTAGGTAGTCGTCTGCCGCACGCTCTATGGGAGTATCCGAGTTTTTTCCGATATTGATTCCCAGAATACCTTTGTATTTCGCACGTTTAACATTTTCAACCAGTTGGTCGACGCCATTATTGTTAAAACCCATACCATTAATAATGGCGTTTGCTTTTGTGACGCGAAACATGCGCGGTCGCGGGTTACCCGGCTGTGGGCGCGGCGTGACGGTGCCGATTTCAATAAATCCAAATCCTAGAGCCGCAAGCGCATCGATATGCTCCCCGTTTTTATCTAACCCCGCAGCCAAGCCAACCGGGTTGGGAAACTCTAGCCCCATGATCGTGCGGGGAGCGACCTCCTTTGCTGCAGCGCAACACGACAGTAATCTAAGTCTATGCGCAAGGTCTAACGACCACAGTGTGAAATGGTGCGAAGTTTCCGGTTTAAGACAAAAGAGCAGGGGACGGAGGAGAGGATAAAAAGACACTCGCTAAACTTTCGATAGATCAATTTTCGTTAGATGGCCGCTATTGTAGCGCGAAACATAGGGTGAAGGTGCAGGGAGGATTCGATCAACGGGAATATAGGTTCCGACTTTCAGTATCTTCACGTCAGAGAAGGTAGGCAACGCACAACAGCCCAGTTCCTGTCATAACCAACGCGTAAGGGAGCGCCATCCACAGCATACGCAAATACGAGAGACGTATGAGTGGCGCCAGCGCGGAGGTGAGCAAAAACAGAAATGCGGCTTGGCCGTTGGGAGTTGCGACGCTCGGAATGTTGCTGCCGGTGTTGATGGCCACCGCGATAAGGTTGAATTGCTCTAACGATATTATTCCAGCGTTAAATGCCGATTTTGCCTCGGTGATATAAATGGTTGCCACGAAGACATTGTCGCTCACCATCGATAGCAAACCATTTGCGAGGTAGAACACGACGAGTTGTGTTGTCCCTTGAAACGAAAGCGCCCAGTGAATAATAGGTGTAAACATTCCGCTTTGATGTATGACAGCGATGATCGCAAAGAAAACCACGAGTAACGCCGTGAAGGGTAGCGCTTCCTGAAACGCCCGCCCGATACGATGTTCCTCAGTTACCCCGTTGAGCGCGGTCGCGAGTACGACAACGGCAAGCCCGATAATACCGACCTCCGCTACATGAAAGGCAAGAGCAAGCACCAAGAACCCTGCTGCTAGTGCTTGCACGATCAAGACCGCACGCTCCCGGGAATCGCGTCTTTGCGTCTGATTGGCCTCGTACTCGGTCAATACGCGACGTACCGGTTCCGGCAATGTGACTCCATAACCAAACCACTTCAGTTTTTCAAGCGCCACACACGTAAAAAGCCCTGCCGCTAACGTGGGCATCGACACCGGCATCATGCGGAGAAAAAATTCCTGAAACTGCCACCCAGCTTCGTGCGCAATCAGCAAATTCTGTGGTTCACCTACCAACGTGGCCACGCCACCGAGTGTAGTTCCGACCGCTGCATGCATCATGAGGCTGCGCAAGAAATCACGAAATTGAGCGAGATCCTTTCGGTGATGTTCGTGAATTTCGCTATCTCCACCATGATCGTGTTCATGTTCAAAGCGCTTTCCGGAAGCAAATTTGTGGTACATCCCATAAAAACCGGTAGCCACCGTAATCACGACGGCCACGACGGTAAGGGCGTCGAGAAACGCGGACAACAACGCCGCGGTAAAACAGAACGCGAGAGACAACAGAGTTTTGGATCGAATCCCCAGAATAATTTTGGTAAAACAAAACAGCAACAAGTCTCTAAGAAAGTAAATACCGGCGACCATGAACATCATCAGCATGATGACAGGGAAATTATGCAGTGTTTCGTTATACACGGCTTGGGGCGACGCCATGCCGATAGCGATGGCTTCGATCGCGAGCAAGCCTCCCGGCTGCAGCGGATAGCACTTTAACGCCATCGCCAAAGTGAAAATAAACTCAACCACCAAAAGCCATCCTGCGACGAAAGGGCCTAGGGTAATGAACACGACTGGGTTCGCAACAAGAAAACCGATAACGGTCGCTTTATACCAACCAGGAGAGTTACCGAGGAAATTCTCGTTAAATGCTTGCGTTAGCGTATAGGCCATGTACCGTTATTTTTGTTTTTTAGTAGCGCAATTGTGTATAAGATTATTTTTCCAATTTAGTGATCTTTGATCCTTCGAAAGTGAGGTTGTACATCAACCCTTTGTTAGAAAAGATAAACCCGATA
>CANMPU010000085.1 GCA_947499755.1 Betaproteobacteria bacterium
GTACTGTCGGGGCTAGCACCCTTTTTTAGCGCAAGCCGTTGTGCCGATGAAACCATGTCAAAACCCCACCCACTCATGCTACTTGAACTTATGGAGACCTTGGGATTCGAATCAACGCAAGCATTGGTCATTGGAGATACGACACACGATTTACAAATGGCAAAAAATGCAAATGTCGCGGCAGTTGCCGTCACTTTTGGTGCACATCCTAGAGAGGAATTGATGAAACATTCCCCGCTCGCATGTTTGGACGACTTCTTTGTGCTCAGAAAATGGCTGGTAACCCATGCGCCAGGTTCAAGCTCAGGCCATTGAAAGCCCTATTTTGCTTTCGTCCCAACAAACACCGCTGCCTAACCCTATGAATAGATTTTCCGCTGCGACGTTACGGCGCCTATTCGTGTTGATCGCTGCATCAATCCATGCCTTCTATAGTTATGCGGCCAGCGACGATACCAGTTTGGTGTTTGAACGCTATAAAGAGCGCCTAGTACAAATACGCGTTTTGGATTCTGCTTCTGGTGCAAGGGTGAGCCTGGGGTCCGGATTTATCGTTAGTTCTGATGGGCTCATTATTACGAACTACCACGTTGTCTCCGACCTTATCCAGAAGCCAAGCAACTACCGCGCCGACATTTTGCATCACAACGGCACAATCGGAAAGCCAAGGTTGTTACGCTTTGATATTGTCCATGACCTGGCGTTAATTCAAACGAATATACCGATAGTCTCGTGGTTTGATTTCTCCATTGCGCCACCGCGAAAAGGCGCGCGTGTATTTTCCCTTGGAACGCCACTAGATTTAGGATTTACTATTGTCGAAGGCACCTATAGCGGGTTAATCGAAGAATCGCTTTACGAACAAGTTCACTTCACAGGATCGATCAATGCGGGAATGAGTGGCGGGCCGGCTATACTTGCGAATGGGACTGTCGTAGGTATTAATGTGGCATCGATGGGCGATCAAGTCAGCTTTCTCGTACCGGCGAAATTTGCCAAAAGTCTAGTGGATGATGCGAAGCAAAACGTATCCGCTGCGCAAGAAAATCTCGCGAAGGCGACGCAGCAACTACTAAACAGTCAAAATGACTATATACATAAGCTCCTCGCGTCGCCATTACCGACGACCGTGTTGGGAAAATATAAATTGCCCGGGCAAGCGGCAAATTATCTTAAGTGTTGGGGTGATTCACAACGACACGAAGTGAATCTCTTCGAAATTGTCTCTTGGGAATGTTCAGCACAAAATGATCTATATCTTTCACGGACCCAAACCATCAGCCCGGTATGGTATAGACACGAATTAATTAGCTCTACAAAATTAAATCCCTTACGCTTTTACAATCTCTACCAAAATTACTTTCTACGCGGTGGTTATGGATTTCAAGGTGGTTCAGACGATGTCGGGCCATTTAGTTGCACCACAGAATTTGTCGCCAACGTTGGGCTTGAGATGAAAGCGGTATTTTGCCTACGCGCTTATAAAAAATTGCTCGGGCTTTATGACGCTGTATTGCGCGTCGCGACGCTCGGCGGCAATACCGAAGGCGTGCAAAGCACGTTGATGATTCAGGCAGTCAGTGCGGAGAGTGCGACGCGCTTTTCAGCACACTATTTAGAAGCGATGACATGGACGAAGTAATTTTCATCGAAATATTGGACAAATCAGGTCGTGTTAACGCAAGGAGCCGTCACGACCATTTTCCCGTCACTATCGGAAGTGCTTACACGAATGATGTAATTCTGGAAGATGAGTTTGCCTCGCCCGAACACGTTGCGATTGAACAAAATTCAGATCGCGCTCTGGTTATAAATGATCTCGATAGCACGAATGGTATTTACACAAGTACGTCTGTCGAAAGAAAAACACGAATCGTCGTTGCAGCAGATAACTTAGTACGTGTCGGGCATACCACATTACGTATTCGCACGGCGGCATTTCTCCCTCCCGCTGCGATCCCAGAAAATGTGAAGGCAAGTGTCCTGCTGAAAACGATCTCCGGTCGTTGGAGCTTGTTCCTATTACTACCGCTCACTTTAGGAATCGCGATATGGAGCGTATTCTGGGAAACCTACACGCAAATTCGCATACCCGCCTTATTGTTGCCGCCCATGCTGGTCATGGCAATGATATTGATATGGTCGGGCATTTGGGCGTTAGCAAGCCGGCTTTATTCCCATCACTCTTTTTATCCACGTCATATCGTTATTTCATGTTTGGTATTCTTGGCCTCCGCGATCCTTGAGATTCTATGTGGTTATTATGCCTTCGCCTTCGGTGCGGAGCTCTCTGCCGAAATCGTGACCTACGCGGGTTTTACCGCGCTCACCGCTTGCCTTATTTATTGGCACTTGCGTACATGCATGCAGAGCATGTCCAAAACCCTTCCTATCGCTTCTGGATTTATCGCTTGCACCATTGCAGCAATTGTGTGGCTGAGCCTGCATGCAGCGTCGAGCAATGATAATGCAAGGCTACAGTACAACGCCGCGCTAAAGCCGCTCCCTTTCAAGTTAGTAGATAGCGCAACCGTGGCGGATTTTGCCAAATCAATGGCAAAAATTAAGACGTCCGCCGATAGTGCCGCCCACGATAGCGGGCGATAATGTTTCCTCGCGACGCGACGCCCCACGCACAGCGAAATCTTCACGCGGGACGCGCGCTCTAGGTAACGTCGGATTCGCGTTATACTTTATTATCTAGCGCTTTATCCTATAGCGGTTCCCGTTGTAGCGTAATTGGCGTATTGCTTGTGAAATAATTATTTAACCTTACTAGGTGACAAAAATGTCTGATGAGAAATCTGGAGAGCCCTGGGAACGTAAAGTGCTCGAGAAACTTGCTATTTCTGCTCTACAAGAACAGCGTCGCGCACGACGTTGGGGGATTTTCTTTAAGTCGCTTACCTTACTCTATCTTTTTGCTATTTTATTTATTGCCATTGGCTGGACCGGCAAAAAAGATGATGTGCATTCCGGAAAGCATACGGCACTGGTCGATTTGGTGGGGGTCATTGCACCAGGTAGCGAGGCGAGCGCTGAACATGTTACCGAGGGCTTGCAAAACGCGTTTAAAGACAAAAATACCCAGGGGGTCATTCTACGTATCAATAGTCCTGGCGGTAGTCCTGTGCAAGCTGGGTATATCAACGATGAAATACGCCGCTTGCGCGTACTGTACCCGAAAATTCCTATATACGCAGTGGTCGAGGATATTTGTGCCTCAGGTGGTTACTACGTTGCAGCAGCAGCCGACAAAATTTACGTAGACAAAGCAAGTGTCGTGGGCTCTATCGGTGTGCTTATGAACGGCTTTGGTTTTACCGGAACAATGGAAAAATTGGGAGTCGAGCGTCGATTGCTTACAGCGGGAAAAAATAAAGGGTTTCTCGATCCGTTTTCGCCATTAGATGCCTCACAAAAAGAATATGCACAGAACATGCTGGCGGATATTCATCAGCAATTCATTAAGGTGGTTCGTGAGGGGCGGGGGCAACGCCTCAAGGAAAGCGCTGATACATTTAGTGGCCTAATGTGGACGGGGGAAAAAAGCATTGCGTTGGGTTTGGCCGATGCAACTGGCAGTGTTGATTATGTGGCGCGCGACGTGATAAAGGCTGAGGATATTGTAGATTTCTCCGCGCACGAAGGTTTCGCAGAACGATTTGCGAAACGCTTTGGGGCGGGCGTTACGCAAGCACTAGTGGCGCAAAACTTACCGCTGCTAAGGTAGACAGTGCGCGCTCATATTGCAGGAGGTACGCCATACATTTTTGCTATGAGCTGCCATAGCTCGGCCCAGCCTTCCAAAGGATCGCGCTTAAATCTGTTTTTCGCGAATTGATGCCAACGACCCGTAACGAAGCACATTAGTAAATTAGCGCCTAGTGCAGCGTCTAGGTTCGATGCGCATTCGTTTTCGCTGACAGCAAAGCGCAACGCTTGCTTCAATGTGGCCTCTAGTCTGTCATGTAGTTGATTAATCCGTATTTGCAGGCGCTCGTTCTCATTCACCAGGGCATCGCCAATAAGTACGCGCGTCATGCCAGGATTTTTTTGCGCGAAGCCTAACAATAAAGAAATAATCGCCTCAACTTGTTTTAACCCATTGCGCTCTTCAGAAGTAATTTTATTGATCAATCCAAATACTGTCTGTTCGACAAACTCAATCAAGCCCTCATACATCTGTGCTTTGCTTGCAAAATGGCGGTAAAGCGCAGCCTCGGATACGTTTAACTTCGCTGCTAATGATGCAGTTGTAATTTTTTCCGGATTGGGGTTTTGCAGCATTTGCGCCAGGGTCTGAAGGATTTGAAACTTTTTCTCTCCGGTTTTGGCTGGCATGATTATCTCGGCGCAAGTTCAAATTGATCAATATGGCGCGGTAGGTGCAAAACATTCGTTACGTGCAGATCAACATAAGACGGTGCTTTCTTCGAGCGCGAAACCCAAACCGTCTTCATCCCCAGCCGCTTTGCTGTTTTCAGATTGCGCAATTGATCTTCCACCATAATGCAGAATCGCGGATTTAACCGTAGTTTAGCTATCAGGCGAAAAAAACCATAGCTTGCCGGTTTTGGCCGATAGTGCATGTGCTCGAGTGAAATTACTTCTTCAAATAATTTATCGATACGAAGAATTCTTACGACCGCTTTCGTATATTTCTGTGGCGCATTTGAAAATATGATTTTTCGCCCTGGCAAGCGTTGTAACATCGTACGCAACAAAGGTTCACGCAATATCATATGCGGCAAATCTGGGAATTGATGGGTCTCATATAAAAAATGTCGTGGATCAGTTTGGTGGTGGCGCATCATTCCAGTTAAGGTCAGTCCGTATCGCCTCCAGTAGTCAACACGCAACTGGTTTGCATTATCTTCATCTAGATTAAGATGAGTCTGCAGATACGCTGTCATGGTCTTGCGCAGATGCGGAATAATATATTTCAGCGAATTGTGCAAGGTTTCATCCAGATCAAATATCCAAATGCGGCGGCGACGCGCCTTATTTTGAACCATGTATCAACGTACCCACACCTTCGTTTGTGAGTATCTCCAGCAATAACGCGTGTTCCACCCGACCGTCGATAATATGGCAACTTTTCACGCCATTATTAACCGCCTCGAGCGCACAGTTGATTTTGGGTAACATTCCTCCTGATATTGTGCCGTCGGCGATTAACTCAGAAACTCTAGTAGCGCTAAGACCGGTCAAAACCTGACCTGATTTATCCAATACTCCAGGCGTATTGGTAAGCAATATTAGCTTTTCTGCTACCAAGGTTTCGGCCAATTTCCCGGCGACTAAATCGGCGTTGATATTGTATGACTCGCCGTCCCTGCCCACTCCTATCGGCGCAATGACGGGGATAAAATCACCGCTATCCAACAACGCGACTAGCTCCGGATCTATAGCGACCACTTCACCCACATGACCAATATCCAGCCATTCGTCCTTATTTTCTGCACTTTTGATTTTGAGCTTGCGCGCGCGGATAAAT
>CANMPU010000086.1 GCA_947499755.1 Betaproteobacteria bacterium
TTGCAGCCCCTTTTCTCCTAGTGGGTCTTTTACCAGCGGTTTAGAACTAAATAAATCTGCTTGTTGCAAATGGTCTACCTTACTTTTCTCCAGTTCGATTAGGTGTTTTTTCGCAGCGTCGATAATTGCGTTCGGAATCCCCGCAAGTTTTGCGACTTGCAGACCATAACTTTGGCTAGCCGGGCCTTCTGCGACACTATGCAAAAAAACGATTTGATCATTGTGCTTAATCGCGTCTAAGTGCACGTTGCAAATTTGTTTAAATTCCTGTGCTAGCAAGGTAAGCTCAAAATAATGGGTGGCAAACAGTGTGTAACAAAAGCTATGTTGTGCCAGATAGCGCGCTATCGCCCAAGCCAACGCAAGCCCATCAAAGGTTGATGTTCCCCTGCCAATTTCGTCCATTAGGACTAAGCTGCGCTTTGTTGCGTGATGCAAAATATACGCGGTCTCCGTCATTTCAACGAGGAAGGTTGAACGACCGCCCGCCAAATCATCTGCTGCGCCTATCCTGGTAAATATTTGATCTACGAGCGGTAATTTTGCCGATTCTGCCGGTACAAAGCTCCCACAATGCGCCAATAACGCTATCAGTGCGGTCTGACGCATAAAAGTCGATTTCCCGCCCATGTTTGGCCCAGTGATTAGCAGCATTCGACGCTCATCAGATTGCAGCTTGGTATCATTCGCGATAAAGTTTTTTATTTGCTGTTCCACAACAGGGTGTCGACCAGCGCGAATATCGATTGCCGATGCGTCGTCAAATTCTGGGCATTTAAAGTTAAGTGTGTCGGCCCTCTCGGCGAATGTAGAAAGCATGTCTAGTTCAGCGATCGCTGCTGCTATTACTTTTAGTGGTGCCACATACGGCGCGAGCTCGGCGAGCAAAGCTTCGTAGAGAAATTTTTCCTGGGCGAGCGCGCGTTCCTGAGCCGAAAGCGCTTTGTCCTCAAATTCCTTAAGCTCTGGCGTAATGTAACGCTCTGCGTTTTTTAACGTCTGCCGTCTTTGGTAGTCGCTGGGGATTTTCGTGGTCTGGCTATGGCTCACCTCAATGTAGAATCCGTGCACACGGTTATATTCGACTTTTAGTCCTGGGATCCCGCTACGATTTTTCTCGCGTATTTCAAATTGGATAAGGTAATCGCCACAATTACTTTGAATTGCTCTCAGCTCGTCTAGCGCTTCGTCGTAACCATCGGCGATCACATTACCTTCGCGTAATAGAGTAGAGGGTTCTGGTCGAATCGCCGCTTTCAGTAAACCCGCCAATTTTTGTTGCGAGGTAAAAGAGAGGGCCAATTCTTTCACAGCAAAATCGTTAGTTTCGGAGAGAAGGCTGTAAAATTGTGGTAGCAATTCAAGTGTTGTGCTTAGGCCCGATAGATCCCGCGGGCGAGCTGTTTTCAAAGCGATGCGACTGTTGATACGCTCTACATCAACACATTGCCCCAAGAGCGCTCTTAGGGCTGCCAGAATACCATTGTTATTGCGACTCAGAAATGAAGTGACGCAATTTAATCGTCTTTGTATTTCGTGGAGATTTTGGAGGGGATGATGGAGCGAATAATTGAGAAATCGGCTCCCCATATTGGTGCAACAGGTATCAAGTAATGAAAACAACGTTGGCACGGCATCGCCGCGTATTGTTTCGGAGATTTCGAGATTACGCCGTGTTGCAGCGTCTAATCCTACAAATTGTTTTTCTTGATGGATATGTAGCGCGCCAAGATGGGATAAGCTCGTTCCTAAATTAAGTTGTGCAAATTTCAGCAACGCGCCCGCAGCGCCAAGCGCTGGTCGGTATCCCGCACAGCCAAATCCACGCAGATCGTGCGTGCCAAATTGTTTACACAGATTCCGTGTGCCATCCTCGTGATCAAATTGCCAAAGTGGGAGGCGTTTTTGCGTGCAGTTCAGTGGGGTTAAAAGTTCAAAATTATCTGCCAATAGTAGTTCGGCGGGTTTGATGCGCGCCAGCTCGGTTTCTAGATTGGCCACCGTAGTTTCCATGATTTCAAATCTACCGGCCGCGACATTTAAACACGCGATTCCGAGAGTATTTTCCACACAATGGATCGCCACCAGTATGCTATCGCGCTTTTCATCCAGCAGTGTAGATTCCGTAAGTGTTCCTGGCGTTACAACCCGAGTTACTGCGCGGTCCACTGGGCCTTTACTTAAGCCAACATCCCCGATCTGCTCACATATCGCGACAGATTCGCCAGATTTAATCAATTTTGCAAGATAAGGGTCGGCGGCGTTGTAAGGCACGCCCGCCATCTTTATCGGCGTACCAGCAAAGCTACCCCGAGTAGTCAGGGTAATATCAAGTAGGCGCGCCGCTTTAACCGCATCGTCGTAGAACAACTCATAGAAATCGCCCATGCGGTAGAAAAGCAGCGTATCCGGATACTGCGCCTTGATCCGGAGATACTGCTGCATCATGGGAGTGTGTTGCTCAGACATCTTTCGTGACAGCGAATCGTTTACGTTTTTAGTTCTGGCGTTAGATGTGGTGCGATTGTTTTTAACATCAACGCATAAATTTTTGGACTACCACCTACAATATTGCCTGATTTCATAAATCCATCTTTGCCTTGTAAATCTCCTACTATTCCCCCCGCTTCAAGCACGAGGAGACACCCTGCTGCGATATCCCATGGTGCAAGCCCCATTTCCCAAAACCCATCAAGACGCCCCGCTGCCACGTAGGCAAGATCAAGGGCGGCGGCTCCGGGACGCCGTACCCCAGATGTTTTAGACATAAAATCCCGGAACATCGCGAGGTAAGCATCAATGTGGCCAAATTCTCTATATGGAAACCCGGTGCCGATTAACGCGTCTTGCAGGACTGATCGTTTTGAAACTCGGATACGGCGTTCATTCAGAAAAGCACCACCGCCACGACTGGCAGTAAATAAATCGTTGCTACAGGGATCGAATACAACTGCCTCGGTTAGCACGCCCTTATGCGCTAGCGCAATCGATACGGCATATTGGGGGAAGCCATGAAGGAAATTCGTCGTACCGTCCAGCGGATCAATGATCCATTCAAAATCGGAAGTGCCGGTTGAGCCGCTTTCTTCTGCTAAAATCGCGTGATCTGGATAGGCTTGAGACAGGATATTGATAATCTCTTGTTCGCTCGCATGATCGACGTTAGAAACAAAATCGTTGAAACTCTTGTCCTTAACTTCAAGAATATCAAGGTTACGCGACGCGCGGTTAATGATGGAGCCCGCGCGTCGCGCGGCTTTTACTGCTGTGTTTAACATTGGATGCATAATCAGTCCAAAAAAAAGTTCTAGGTTTGCGCTAGACTGGTATTCGTTTCGTGCAAGCAATGTTCAACCGTGGCGTCTTGGCCGAGGACTTAATTTAGCTTCCTAGCGTCACGGGATTTAATGCTTCTCTGTTTATAACCTTGGAAAGTAATGAATCTTGCATCAGAAAGCGCTATTTTAATATGAACCGATGTGATCCGCTTGATTGGATTCGCGTTGTCCTTTGCACGACAACCCATCCCGGTAATATTGGTGCGGCGGCGCGTGCGCTGAAAACAATGGGTTTGTGCAAACTTTATTTGGTAAATCCACGATATTTTCCACACCCTGATGCTACCGCGATGGCGGCAGGTGCTGCGGATGTCCTGGATCGGGCTATCATTTGCGCGAGCTTAGAAGAAGCACTTGCGGGTACAGTAAAGGCGATTGGTTGCAGCGCGCGTAGACGTGATTTACCCCTTAGAGTACTAAATTTTAGGGACGCTGCATCTGAGCTGATTCAAGAGACGACTAGTGGTGAGGTTGCCGTCGTATATGGTACGGAGATGTCTGGATTGACTAATAACGAGTTAAGTCTGTGCCGGGAATTGGCCTACCTACCGGCAAACCCGAGTTATTCGTCGCTAAATTTGGCGCATGCTGTTCAAGTGATGGCCTACGAATTAAGAATGGCATTACCGGATATTGAAACCATGGCGACGAAAACGTACGAAGCAGCCAGTTTCGAAGAAATAGAGTTGCTATTTAGGCATTTCGAAGAAAAAATGATCGCAGTGGGCTTCCTGAATCCACAAAACCCAAAACGATTAATGCAGCGTCTGCGACGCTTGTTTGCAAGAACGCAGCTTGAGAAGCTAGAGGTAAATATCCTGAGGGGATTTTTAAATGCCATTAAAGAAGAAAATACCGGTGGCACCACTTTATAATTTGTTGACGATTGACACTCAATATGTTTGAACGCATAAAAGAAGAAATAAACGTAGTTTTTGATCGTGATCCGGCGGCCAGAACCGCTTGGGAGGTGGTTACGTGTTATCCAGGTTTCCATGCCATGTTGTTTCACCGGTTGGCAAATTTCCTTTGGCGCAGCAATTTCAATTGGGTGGCAAGATTTGTATCGCATATTGCTCGGTGGTTCACTGGAATTGAAATTCATCCAGGAGCAAAAATCGGACGCCGTTTTTTTATAGACCACGGTATGGGTATCGTTATTGGGGAAACCTCGGAAATAGGAGATGACTGTACTTTGTACCACGGCGTAACTTTAGGTGGTACGACATGGAATAAGGGCAAGCGCCATCCAACCTTGGGCAACAGCGTGGTCGTTGGTGCGGGCGCAAAAATACTTGGGCCAGTTAAAATTGGCGATGGTGCGAAGATAGGCTCCAATGCTGTGGTGGTGAAAGATGTCCCGGACGGAGCCACGGCAGCGGGAATTCCAGCGCGCATATTAGACCCGGAGAAAATGGACGCTGCAGTATCGACAAGCGAGAAAATGCGCTTCTCTGCATACGCTCTCAGCGAACACATAAATGACCCCGTATCGCAAGCCATTCACAGTTTATTGGATCATGCCGTCACTACAGATCAACGTATTGAGCACATACTGCGCTATTTGCAACAGCTCGGCGTGAATGTCTCCGGCGACAAAGACCGTGTTGATCAATTTGATCCTAACTATATTAATAAAATTGTCGATTGAGTTTTGATGAAACCAGTATTTTTCGATCACAATTCGACCACGCCCTTAGACGAAGAAGTACTAGAGGCGATGTTGCCCTATTTGCGTGACGAATATGGGAATGCTTCTAGTCGTCACGAATATGGCACCACGGCGCGAAGCGCGGTAAATCGTGCTCGTGAACAAATAGCGGAAGCGGTAGGCGTGCAAGCGTCGCAGCTTGTGTTCGTGAGCGGCGGCACCGAAGCCAACAATATGTTTATCAAAGGCGCAGCGGCATTTCGTAAACCATCGCAAGTCATTATGAGCGCAATAGAGCATCCATGCGTTATGAAACCCGCGCAAGACTTAGCAAGAACGGGATGGAATTTTCGATCGCTTTTGGTGGATGCCTTTGGTCGCGTGGAGATAAGCGATCTTAATCAAGCACTGAAGGAGCCAACGGGTTTGGTATCTGTGATGCTCGCGAACAATGAAACCGGCGTCATTCAGGATATC